>JAERSX010000172.1 GCA_016845285.1 Deltaproteobacteria bacterium
CTCGGTGCCGCTGCCCCCCTCGTGTTCTACGCACACTCGACCCGCTTCGGCTACGCCATGCTGCTCGCCCTCAGCCTGGCCTACTTCGGCAACATGACCGTCGGCCTCTTGGACAAGACCTGGATTCGCGGCACCGAGGCACGTGCACGCTATGCCCGAGTTTGGCTGGTGCCACATATTGTGTTCTCTTGCTTGGTTGTCGGACTCACCTTGATGCACATCTGGGTGGTCTTCGCCTATCAAGGAGGCGGAGCACCATGAGCGCCACGAAGTCGGGACCTCGCTCGTTGCGTCCCCTGGCCTATGGCCTGGGTGGCCTGCTCGCCGTGGCCGCAGGGGTCTCCCTCACCCTCCCTGGACGGGAAGACTTGCTCTCGGCCGGACCCATCATAGAAGGCCACAGCGATATCGGTTGCGGAGACTGCCACACCGACGCCCCAGGCACGACCCGACAACAACTGCAGGCCAACGCCCGCCACCTGCTGGGAATGCGGGACCAGGACGCCGACTTCGTACATGCCGCCATTCACAATGACGACTGCCAGGCCTGCCACGCCTACGAAGGGGATGCTCACCCGCCATACCGCTTCTCTGAGCCTCGTTTCGCTGAAGGGCGCGCCAGACTGAGCCCCACTCGCTGCGTCAGCTGTCACGTCGAACACACTGGCCAGCGCGCCTCCGCCTCGCCGACCATGTGCCAACACTGTCACGAAGAAATGGACCTGAAGGGCGACCCCATCGAGCCCAGCCACGCCACGCTCACCCGCAACGAGGAATGGGACACCTGCATGCGCTGTCACGATTACCACGGGAACCACACACAAGAGACGCCGACAGACATGTCGGACGCCGCCTCCCTGGAGGCCGTACAGGCATATCTCGATGGTGGACCCTCTCCGTATGGTCAAGACAAGCGCTATGAGGCCCGCCAGACTCGGCTGAATCCGGATCCTGGAGGAACGAAATGAGAGTACATCCCACCGGACTGCTCGCGCTGGGAATGGTGATTCTGGGAATCTACTTGTTCGTCTCAGCTCCACCGCCGCTTCCGAGCGAACAGGAGGGACGCCTCTCAGCTCAGATCCCCATCGATCGAGTCATGGCCACCATCGCAGCCGAGAACGACGCGGTGCGCACGCTCTACACACGAGAGATCGTCGGCAAGGGCCAGACCGCAGGACTGGCGTTCGATGAGTTCTGGCGCAAAGAGGAGGTCCTGGCCGGCCCCCTCCCTGCGCTCTTCCTACGCGAGGCCGCGGGCAGCGTGCAGCGGACCGATGTCCCCCTCGGCCTCTTTCTTGGATCGGACTACCCGATCAGCTCGGCGAATCGGTTCCAGGGAGAGCAGGCCACCGTGTTCGAGAAGGTCAAAGAGACGCGTGAGGCTGTGATCTTCTTTGACGATGCATCCCAGATGCACACAGCCATGTTCCCAGACCTCGCATCCGCGCAGCCCTGCGTCAGCTGCCACAACGAGCACGCCGAGTCGCCAAAGACCGACTGGGTCATGAATGACGTGATGGGTGCGACCACCTGGACCTACCCCAGAGGCTCCGTGACCATGGAGGAGTACCTCGAGATCGTGGCGACGGTTCGAGCGGGCTTCAGGTACGCTTACTCCGAGTACCTTGTCGAGGCGGCCGCCTTCACCGACCCCCCTGAGATCGGGGAACAATGGCCATCTGATGGCTACTTTCTCCCATCTGCTGACGTATTCATGGAGGAGTTCGCCCAACGTGCCTCTGCACCCAGCATCGAGCGGATCCTCTCATCCCGCGAATTCTGAGCCTGGTATTTGGCCTGCAATCATCGGGTACGGTCCGAGCCAGCCCGTTCACCTGCCGCGGCCCCACTCGCTTCAATGCTCGAACGGGCCGCCCCGTGACGGACCACTCCAGCGACCAGAGCCCATATCCAGATCCCGAGGCCGTCTGATCTCGTTGAGTCGACAGCCCAAGGAGCCAGCGGCACAGCCTGTCACCGCGCTCATTGTCGACCCGGCCCTTGTGAGACAGCTGTGCCGCACGGCTGAGAAGGCACCGCCTGAGGTCGTGAGTCCTGAGCGAGGTTATACCGGGGAAGACTTCCTTCTCACCGGCTTACCAGACAGCCAAAGGGACATTCATGCGGGTTGTGTGCATGGACTGCCAGAGAACCTATCGGGGTGAAGACAAGCCGATCGCGGACGGTGAGGAGATCTCGCACGGCTTGTGCATTCGATGCTACGCAACTCGGGTCGACGCCATCGAGACATCTGTGCTGCATGACTGGAATGAGGATGAAATTTCGCGGCTTCCGACTGGGCAGGTCGTCTTGGACGGAGACATGCGGGTTGTGCGGTATTCACAGAGCGAATCACGCAAGACCGGCATCCCCGCACACCTTGTCTTGGGTCGGGACTTCTTCTCTGACATTGCCCCTTGCATGGTATCCAAGCAAATTAGCGAATGGTGCCATCAAAATGTTCACTCGCCCACGCTACGCTGGAAGCAGATCGACTGGCTCCTGAAACTACAGATTGGAGATCAGGTTGCCGCGCTGGATCTCTGTGCGGGTAAGGGGCGAGTGGTGATTCTCATCGAGCGCGAACTGGGCGACAGCGCGACCTCCTCGGTAGGAAGCTGACGCGGCCCGTGCTGCGCTGCGGGACTGACCTCGAGTCAGCGCACCCTGGAGCATCGCGGTTCAACAGAACGCCTCGGCTCCAAAGGACACACTGAAGTGTGAAGCGCTCGGACTCGATCCCAGCCGCATGTGCGCAGGCTGCGACGTCGAGCTCCAGGGGGAGCGTTCTCGCCTCACTGGAGATCCAGACGAGCACCCAGCTCACCCACTCCTGCAACAGCAGCCCACGAGGAAGAGGCCTCGTCGACGGGTTGGTGGACGCGCCTCCAGAGACGCCGCCCGTGCCGCACAGCCCTGCAGCGAGCTGGAGTCCGACTTCATGGGCGACCACGCCAGCACCATCGACCTCGAGTACTGCAGTGGCTGCCACCGGCGAGCCGCCAGGCGACCCCAGCTGGCTGCTGAGGCTGCCGTCCGCGGTGCAGGCCACATCCTCACGGCCCTCGAAGGATGCGCCAGCCGCAGGCACCGTCACCGTCGCTGCCCACCCCCTCGGGATCGACCCTGGCCACAGGCGACGAGGAGCAACGAGTTCCATCCGATGCCATGGACGGGTCAAGCTCGCGGAGGCGGCCGCCGCCAGCGCGAACTCGGGACGCTGAGAGTCCCCTCTCTTGAGAGGGCTCCTATATAGGAAGGACCCTCACCCCCTCCACAAGGTCGAGCCGCTCAGATGCGGTTCGAGGCAGGCACGGTCAACGGCGTCTTCACCAAGGAGGCCTCAGACGACCGCGAGCTGACGCCTGACCGAGAAGCGATCGTGATCAGACTGGCGCGCCCACGGGACACCTGACTGTTCTTGTCAGGCGTCCCGTGGGTGCACAGCACTCAACAGGTCTCCATCGAGGATGGGGCTGCCCATTCTTGGAGGGCCCGCGACACGAAGGCTCTGGCCAAGACCACCGAATGGCCCTCATCGATTTGCATCGAAGCATTGATTCAACGGACATTCTCGTCCGACATCGGTCGGGCCACGAGGTCGTCGGAGGATGTCTCCCCGGCGCTGGGACCCAGCGAGAGTGGAAGCTCCGAACGAAGCATCCACAGCCCACCCATGTACATCGACTGCCCTCGGCGCCCGGCCTCTAGGAAGCCGAAGTGACAAATCACGTCAGTTCAACCTGACAGATCCGGTCACCTTGACCATCCGCGTCACCACATGATGCACAGATCTGAACAGATGACGCTCAATACACCAGAAAGCCGGTCTTCTGCAGCACGTCGATGGTCTTGGTGGCCGTGAAGGTCGCCACATTCCCGTCTCCATCGACGTCGCAAATGCCCGTGACCTCGAAATCTGCACTGCTGAGGGAGGTGACGCGGTAGGCGCCACGAACCTTGCCATCAGGCGCCCAGCCCAGCGTATCGAAGCCTGTGCCCGTGACCCATGTGACCTTCGCCTTGCTCGGCGAGGTCGTTGGTTGGAAGGTGGGGATCTGCTGCCAGCTGTCGAAAGAAGCCTCGTAGGCGGTCTCCGCGACGCGGATCCCCTCAACATTCGTAGGTAGCTCGGCCCGCTTTGCGCGGTATTGCATGGAGACGAAGTTGGGTATGGCGATGGAGGCAAGAATGCCGATGATGGCCACCACGATCATCAACTCCACGAGGGTAAACGCCTTCCGCATGTCGGAACTCCGGAGCTGCAATGATCGCATTGCATGAACATGCTTGCACCATTCATGCCAGCCTCCAGGTGGCATGAAGCCTGGGGGCAAGCATCCCTTCGGGGGCCTCCCAGGACTCCTCTGCCCTCGTCGCTGACATCCTGGACGCACTGAGCATCCCATCCACGAAGCCGCCGTCCACAAGATCCGTGGGCAGCCTGACCCGAGCACCGTCCCGCTCGCCCCATGTCCTCGAAGCCCCCTTGTGAGCGGCGCGCGGCACCCAAACCATCCCTTCGAAAATCAATAAACCCTGGTATAAGCACTGCTTTCACCAGCCAACGAGCGCGCTCAACCTGGTGATCTGAGCACCGATCCCGCCGATTGCTCACCTGCACCGACACAAGAAGCTGTCCGGGCGGCATGAATTATTCGGGACCACACAAGAGGCCGACAATGACGGGCCGGATTGGGAAATCGACTAGATCGAGTCCGAAAAATTAAATTTTTCTCTTAAAAAATTTTGATCAGCAACCGACACCCCCACTAAGGTGGAAGCTCGCTGTCGAATCCCCCACTTCGGCGGCGTTGGAGCCCAGATGAGCACTGTCGTGTCCGTCGTAGCTATTGTACGCCCGCTGTCCGAAGAACAGCGCGCGCAGATGATCCTGGACCACTGTCCCCTCGTCCGCACCATCGCTCGTAGACTGATTCGCCGCTACGGGCTGCGGGTGGAGCTCGATGATCTCGTAAGCGACGGTACCGTGGGGCTCATCGAGGCTGTAGGCCGATTCGATCCGACCCGCGGCGTTCCCTTCGCCGCCTTCGCTGAGCGCCGAATCCGAGGCTCCATGCTCGATGCGATCCGTGGAAGCGATGGCAACCCCCGCGGAGTCCGCGACCGGCGGAACCTCATCGAGCGCACTCGAAACAGGCTCAGCCACCAACTGGGCCGCACCCCCGATCGCGCCGAGATGGCGGATGCCCTGGAGCTGACCCACGATGCCTACGATCAGCTCGTGGACGGCTCGGTTGTCGTCCAGCTCCACCACCTGGAAGCACCCGATTCCGCCGAAGGAACACGAACCCTCGCGGACTACGTCCCCTGCCCCAAGCCGAACGTCCTCGAGCGATGGGTAGAGAACGAGAAGCAGGACGCAGTGACCACGGCCGTGACCAAACTGCCCGAGCGGGAGCGCAAGGTCGTGCAGCTGTACTTCAACGAAGGCGTGAAGTACCGCGAGATCGGCAGGCGCCTCGGCGTGACCGAGAGCCGCGTCAGCCAGATCCGCACCAAGGCGGTCACCAGGATCCGGAAACAGGTGCGTTGGCGGCTGGCGGCGAGCTGAACCACCCGCGCAGCGGTTGAAGAGAGCCGCGACCAGTGCTCCTTGGCCCGGGGACCGTGACACGATTGAATCCCCCGGGGTAAGCTGAGCAAACGCTAAACGACATCGAGTCGACCCCAGCTCAAACGATGGTTGATTCCATACCCCAGCTAGCTCGCCACCCGGAGCTCCCTCCCGAAGTGGCATCGCCCTACGTCGAGGCACATCGCGCATGTGCCGTCACGCCAGGCTACGCGTTGGTTCAGGTACGGGCCGCCCTGTCGAGGCTGGTGGACGCATGGCTGCAACGGCTGGCGAAGGGCACGGGCGGCAGCCTCAGTGAGAAGGCAGCGCGCTTGGTCCGAATGGAGCGCCTCGGCCGTGAGACGGCACAGGACATCAGTCGGCTACGCGTCTCCGGAAACCTCGCCGCTCACCCCGAGCACCGTCGAGGCCCTCCCCCCACCCAGGATGACGCTCGGGACGCCATTTACGGCATCTACGTCCTGATCAGGCTCTTCCTGGCGAAGACATCGGGACTGCCCGAGGCCAGCCTGCCCGAGTTCGAGGAGCCCCCTGAGTACAACTGGGGCCAGCTCTGCGAGCGAGCCTTCTTCCACCATGACCAGATGGCCATGTTGACGGTCAGCCGGAGGCTGACTTCCGAGGGCCGCTCCAAGCTGGACGCCGCGAGAGCGAGCCATACCCTGCGTCAGCAAGGCACCATGCAGCTCGAGGATGCTCTCACCTGGTTCGAGCGCGCCCGCGCTACCACCACCGACCCCGACACCAGAGCCCAGGTCGACTTCGAGCGCGCCCGGATCCTGCTCATCGATCTGGCCATCCCGGAGGCCCAGGACGACGCCCTCAGCCTCCTCGTGGAGTCTGCCGAAGCCGGGAATAGCGACGCCCAAGCACTCCTCGCGATCCTGATCCTCGACCCACGCAGCCCGCTCTCCTCCCCCCGCGACGTCGACGAAGGGCGAAGGTGGGCCGAGCTGGCCGCCCAGGCCGAGCACCCCGAGGCCCTCAACATCCTGACAGCCATTCACGGAAACGGCGATGGGGTACCCGTCGACCGGGAGAAGGCTCTGGTCTACGCCCGCCGCTCATCCGGCGCTGGCTATCCCCTCGCCCACGCCAACCTGGCACTCCTGCTGCTCGAAGTAGACGACTCGAAGATCGACTTCATGGAGATTCGCGGACTGGTCGCAAACGCGCTCGCGGCAGAGGTCCCCGACGCCCATTGGGCCAAGTACCTGCTCCTCATTCGTGAGAACCGTGGAGACTCCACTGCCGCCCTGGAGGCACTGGAACAGGCGGCGACCCTCAAGGTGCCGCCCGCCCTCATCGCACAGTGTGAGATCTACCTTCAGCGACCACCCGACACGTGGGACCCGGAGCCCATCGTCGATAGGCTCCTGACAGCGCTGGCCGGACTCGAGGCCCAGACCGCGCGAGCTCGTGGACAGGCACTCCTGAAGCAGGTCCGTGATGAGGCCGACCGGCGGGTCCGAAGTCCCGGCGACCCCTCTCCCGGCCCCCGTGGCGGCGACCTGCTTGCGCTGGTCATTCGAGCCGGCGCCAACCTGGATCTACAGCCGGGCGAGGACTCGGACGAACGTGCCCGGCTCGTCATGCGGCCACTTGGACGGATCGTGGC
>JAERSX010000173.1 GCA_016845285.1 Deltaproteobacteria bacterium
GTGTGTACCCCCACCAGAGACGCCCACTCCTACGACGTTGGGTGGCCGTCCACCAACGCCGGGCACGTGGCCGGCCAGCTCCAGCCGCACGCCTCGGAGGTACTCGGCACCGAGCGCGTGCTCTCTCGCTCAGCCCAGCCCGAGCACCAGCATCACGCCGAGCAAGACCGCCGCCCAGAGGGCCGCCGAGCCCGTGGGCCAGGGCTCGCCCAGCAACCCGGGAGGACTGAAGACGCGGCGGGCGTGGGCCAGCGCACCGACGCGGGTGCCCTCGGCATCGTCGCCGAGCAGGGCGCGGGTCTTGCCGAGGCTGCGGGAGAAGAAGCCCACCAACCGGGGGCCCCCTCGCCGCCAGAACCAGTCCACATCCAGGTTCACGCTCGGCAGCTCCGGCGGGTACCAGCCCATCTTGTTCAAGAAGACGAAGGCCCCGATGCTGCACAGCAACAGCTGGAGCTGGGTGACGATGTGGGTGGGGTCGTAGGCGGAGTAGGGCACGTCGTAGGGCAGCAGCGCGTAGAGCGGGGCCGGGAAGACGCCGATGCCGATGCACAGTGCGGCGGCCACACCCATGGCGATGAGCATGTTGAGCGGCGCTTCCTTGACCTCGTGCTTGCGGCCCAGCCCCTGGTCATGGGCGAAGAAGGCGAAGTACGGCACCTTGATGCCGGAGTGGTCGAGGACGCCGGCGGAGGCGAAGAGCAGCACCAGGAAGGTGATGGTGTAGTGCCCGTCGGCAGCGGCGGTGAGGATCATCGACTTGGTGACGAAGCCACTGAACAACGGGAAGGCCGAGATGGCCATGGCACCCACGACGCAGAAGAGCGTGGTGATGGGCATGCGCTTGTAGAGCCCGCCCAGCTCCGAGCCCTTGGTGGTGCCCACTCGGTAGAGCACGGCACCCATGCTCATGAAGAGCAGGCCCTTGTAGATGATGTGGGCGAAGGCGTGGGCGGCCGCACCGTTGATGGCGAGCTCGGTGCCGATGCCCACGCCCACCACCATGAAGCCCAGCTGGTTGTTGAGCGAGTAGCTCAGCACCCGCCGCAGGTCGTTGACGATGACGGCGTAGAAGACGGGGAAGGCCGTCATTGCCGCGCCGATGGGGATCAAGATCTCGTTGCCGGCGAAGCCACGGGCCAGGGCGTAGATGGCGAGCTTGGTGGTGAAGGCGCTCAGCCACACGGTGCTGGTGACGGTGCCCTCTGGGTAGGCGTTCTTGAGCCAGCCGTGCAGGAAGGGGAAGGCCGCCTTGATGCCGAAGGCCGCGAAGACGAACCAGGGCGCGGCCATGGACGCCCAGTCGACGCGGATGAACTGGCTGGCGTCGAAGGCCGCGGTGCCGGGGAGGCCCATGCGCACGAAGTCGAAGGAGCCGGTGCCGTGGTACCAGAAGGCCGCACCCGTGAGCAGCAGCATGCCGCTCAGCACCTGGATGACGAGGTAGCGCATGCCCGCATCGCGGACGTGGCGGCGCAGCTTCTCGGTCTCGGCGGCGGTGCGCTCCTCGGCCTCACCGGGCCGATGCCAGGGCTGCACGAGGCGACACCAGATGAGGAAGACGCTGGTGAGCGCGGTGCCTTCCCACCACACGAAGAGGCTCAAGAGGTCGCCGGAGAAGGCCGCGCCGATGGCACAGCCCGCGTACATGAGCGCCGCGGTCTGCTCGATGGTGTGCTTGAAGCCACGTCCGAGGTGCAGCGCGTAGACCACGCTCAGCAGGGCCGCCAGATGGAAGACCGTGCCGAAGATGCGCGACAGGCCGTCGACGCGCATCCACTCCAGCGTGGCGCCGCCCAGCTGCCAGGTGAGGCTCGCCGACTCGGGCAGCAGCCACATGTGGAGCAGGCTGAGCAGCGGCAGCAGCAGCATCCACGCCCGGCGGAGCTGCAGGCTCAGCAACGGCACCAGCAGCGCACCCACCACCAGGATCAAGCCCGGGGGGAAGGCCTGGAGCAGATCCATCAGTGGCCTCCCGGATCGGAGGCGGAGTCGTCAGAGGCGGAGTCGTCGTAGTAGTGAGGGCCGCGCATCACGAGCTTGCGCATCTGGGTGGCCACCAGCACCAGGAAGACGAAGCTGAAAAAGCCGTAGAAGCCGTGGAAGCCGAGCCACTCCTCGAAGTCGTAGTGGCCGTGCTTGTGGTAGAGCAGGTCGGCCAGGATGAGCAGGACACAGGTGCCTGCGAGGACGACAGGAAGCACCTTGGCCAGACGTGCAGACTCCGCCCAGCCCGGAGGATCCGGGGGGCCGAGGCGGCCGGTGTAGGGATGGTCGTCGTGGCTCATAGGGGACGCACGATCGGAGCGAGGAGCTCGGCCACCGCGTGGCCGTAGAAGAAGAGGACCACCGTACCGATGGCGGTGAGCACGGGCGGGATCACCACGAGTGGGTGCTTGAGCTCCAGGGCCATGGACCAGCCCCAGGGGCCCACGCTCGGCCCGTGATCGTCGTGGTGATCGTGGTGATGGCCGTCATGGTCTTCGGGCTTCGGGTCGAGGAAGGCGGTGACGACGACGGGCAGCAGGTAGCCGATGGCGAGCAGGGTGCTCAGCACGTAGACCAGGAAGTAGACCGGGTTGGACTGGGCGATGGCCATGAACAAGCCCGGCTTCACCATGAAGGGCCCGAAGGGCGGCACCCCGATGATGGCCAGCGAGCCGCAGAAGAAGGCCAGGAAGGTGAACGGCATCTGGCGACCGATGCCGCGCATGTCGCTCACCTCGGTCTTGTGGGCCGCCACGTACACCGCACCCGCCACGAAGAACAAGGTGATCTTGCCCATGGCGTGGCCCATGATGTGGGTGCCGCCGGCGATGACGCCCACCGAGGTGGCGAAGGCCCCGGCGAGCACGATGTAGCCGAGCTGACCGATGGTGCTGTAGGCCAGCCGGGCCTTGAGGTTGTCGAGGCCGAGGGCCACGATGGAGCTGGCCAGGATGGTGAAGGCGGCCACGGCCATGAGCCAGTCGCTCGCTCCCGTGCTGGCCAGGGTCTCGATGCCGAAGACGTAGACGATGACCTTGAGCACGGTGAAGACGCCGGCCTTCACCACGGCCACAGCGTGGAGCAGCGCGCTCACGGGCGTGGGCGCCACCATGGCGTTCGGCAGCCAGCGATGGAAGGGCATGAGCGCGGCCTTGCCCGTGCCGAAGGCAAACAGCGCCAGCAGCCAGGGCAGCAAGGTCGGGTCCACATCGCCCAGGATCCCGCCCCGCACGAACTCGACGGTGCCCGTGAGCTGCCAGGTCCAGATGATGCCGAACAGCAGCAGGCAGACGCTCGTGAAGACCAGGATGCCCAGGTAGATCCGGCCGGCGCGGCGGGCCTTGGGCGTGCCGTGGTGGGTGACCAGGGGGTAGGTCGAGAAGGTCAGCACCTCGTAGAAGAGGAACAGCGTCAGCAGGTTGGCCGAGAACGCGATGCCCAGCGCCGCGAAGATGGCCAGGGCAAAGCAGGCGAAGAAGCGGGTCTGGTTCTGCTCGTGGTGACCGCGCAGGTAGCCGATGGCGTAGATGGAGGTGGGGATCCACAGCCCGGCCGCCACGAGGGCGTAGACCATGCCCAAGGGCTCGATCGACAACGCCAGCTCGAGGCCCGGCATCACCTCGAGCAGCGGCAACCGGATGACCTCGCCGGCCACCACCCCGGGCACGAGCAGGGCCACGAAGAGCAGGGTGAGCAAGGTGCCCACGGTGCTCACCGTCTCCCGCAGGTTGGGCCAGGCGCCCGTGACGACGACCCCGAGCGCCGTGAACACCGGCACCAGCAGCGCGAGCTCCAGCAAGAGGATGGGGCTCACGGAGAGACACCCAGCAGCTGGGCGGCCGCGTGGGTGGCGAGGCCTGCGCTCAGATCGGTGTTGAGCCCGAAGAACACGCAGCCTCCGATGAGGAGCCACGTGGGCACGAGCATGGTCCAGGAGACCTCGCGGGCCGGGCAGTCCGCCGCCGGCTCGCCGAAGAAGAAGACCTCGAAGATCTTCCAGACGTAGGCCACGGCCAGCAAGGAGCTCAGCAGGATGGCGCCAGCCACCACGACCCAGCCTTGGTCGAGGGCGCCGAGCACGAGGTACCACTTGCTGATGAAGCCCACGGTGCCGGGCACGCCGATGAGGCTGAGGCCGCCCACCACCAGCGCCGCGCTCGTGAGCGGCATGCGCCGACCGATGCCGCGCATGTCCTCGAGCTGCTGGCTCCCCAGGCGGTAGACCACGCAGGCCACCACCAGGAACAGCCCGCCCTTCATGAGCGCGTGGTTGAAGAGATGGACGAGACCGCCGGTGAGGCCGCGCAGGTTGCCCATGGAGAGGCCCAGGGTCATGTACCCGATCTGCGCGATGGAGCTGTAGGCCAGCAGCCGCTTGATGTCGGTCTGGTAGATGGCCGCCAGCGAGCCCACGAACATGGCCGCCAGGCTCAGCGGCAGCAGCACCAGGTGGGCCTTCCACACCCCGAAGACCAGCACGCCGCCGAAGACCCCGAAGATCATCCGCACCAGCAGGTAGTAGGAGACCTTGGTGGCGGTGGCGGCGAGGAAGGCGCTGATC
>JAERSX010000174.1 GCA_016845285.1 Deltaproteobacteria bacterium
CCACTGGACCGTGGCCGACCCCGACACCCCCACGGGTCTTCGCATCTCCCTCGACCCCGAGGATCCCGCCGTCGACGACTACCCCGAGGGCTACGACGACCTGCTGGCCCAGCTCGCCACCCTCGACGGCTTCGGGCTGTCTGGCGAGCTCGTGCTGGGCTTCACCCGCGCGCTGCCCGATGACCTCGAAGACCTCGATGTGCGCGTGCTCGTCGAGGAAGACGGGGGCTGGGCCGAGCAGCCCCGCAGCCTGCGCACCATCGACAGCGGGCGCACCTTGCTCGTGCGCCCCTACCAGATCCTCCCGCCGGCCAGCCGGGTGGCGCTCGCCGTGCACACCGACACGCCGAGCGGCTGCATCGCTCCCTCGCCCGTGCTGCAGACCATGCTCACCGACCCCGCCGAGCCCCTCCACGACCGACTGGGGGCTGCTCTGAGCGGTCTGGGCTGGCAGGCCGACGAGGTCGGCGCCCTCGCGGTCTTCACCACCCAGTCCGCCGGCACCGTCGACGCGGCGGTGGCCGCCGACATCAGCACCCACAGCTACACCTTCGACCCCAGCACCGACTGCACCGACGAGGGCGAGTGGCGCGCCTGCACGGGCACGGTGCAGGTGGGCGACTACCGCGACGTGTCGGGCACCGTGCCCGAGGGCGTCGTCGCCGTCCACGACAGCTACGACCTGCCCGTCTCGGTCTGGCTGCCGCCCGCAGAGGTCGAGGGGCCCTACCCGGTGGCCTTGTGTGGACACGGGCTCGGTGGGAGCGCGCGCCAGTGCGGCTTCATGGCTGGCCTGGCCGCCCCCGAGGGCCTCGCCGTGGTCGCCATCGACGCCCAGGAGCACGGCGACCACCCCGCCCGCAGCATCGAAGATGGCTCCGATCTCGACCAGATCATGGCCATGTTCGGCTTCACCCTGGTGCCGCCCTCCCTCGACGCGCTGGTCATGCGGGACAACCTCCGCGCCTCGGCCTGGGACAAGCTCCAGGTGGTGGCCGCCATCGAGCAGGGCGTCGACGTGGACGGCGACGGGCTCGTCGACCTCGACGCCGACCACATGCAGTACGTGGGCGCCAGCCTGGGCGGCATCATGGGACCCGAGCTGCTGGCCTGGGCCCCGGGCATCGACGCTGGCACGCTCATCGTGCCCGGCGGGGGCCTGCTCTACCTCATCGTCGACTCCGACATCTTCGGCCTCATCGCCACGGCCATGACCCCCGGCGACTGGGACGAAGACGACCTCTGGCGGGCGCTGCCCCTGGTGCAGACCCTGGTCGATGCCGGCGATCCGCTGGTGCATGCCGGCCTGATGACCCACGCACGCCAGACCGAGGGCGGTCCCGACCTGGCCTTGCTCATGGCCGTGGGCGACACGGTGGTGCCCAACTCTGCCACCGCGTCGCTGGCGCAGGCCCTGCAGGTCGACCTCCTCGGCACCGAGTGGGTCGCCATGGACGGGGTCAGCCTGACCGAGGGGCCCGTCCAGTCCAACCTCGTCGACGGTTCCACCGGCGCCTTGATCCAGCTCGCCGAGATCCAGCCCGAGGACGACGCCGCCTGGGAAGCAGCCGACCACAGCACCGTCCACGAGAGCGTACAGACCCGCGATGTGTTGGTGCCCTTCATGCGCGCGGTGGTCGACGGCGAGACACCATCGCTGAGCGCCCCGGTGGCCCCGTGATCTTCGGGCTTGTCTTCGCGCTCTCCCTCGGCTGCACCGGCGGCTCGGAGCCCGGGCCGGCCCCCAGCGACTCCGGGCCGGGCGGCGACTCGGGGACCGACACAGGCGGCGGGCCGGCCCCGAGCGACGTCGTCGATGTGCTGGTCCTGGGCGCAGGTGGCAGCGGCCTGGCGGCCCTCGACGCCGCCGATGCAGCCGGCGCCAGCGTGCTGGCTCTGGAGCGTGAGGAGACAGCCGGCGGGTCGAGCGTGTGGGCGGCCCTCCTGTGGGGGGTGGACACGGAGCTGCAGGCCAGCTTCGGCATCCCAGACACCGTCGACCTGGCCCTGTCCGAGTGGGAGGGGCTCACCGGCGCCAGCGCCGACGACCCCTGGGTGCAGGACTTCGTGGCGGGCTCCAGCGAGCTCATCGACTGGCTCGGCGCCCTCGGCATCGACTTCATCGCCGTCAACGACGATCCCGATGCCGGCAGCCTGCCGCGACTCCACACCATCCCCATCGGCGATCCCCTGCCCCCCGCGCTCCTGGCCGAGCTCCACGACGACCAGGTGCGCACCGCGACGACCGCCACGGGGCTGGTCCTCGACGAGGGCGCTGTCGTCGGCGCCACCTGGACCGCCGCCGACGGCACCGAGGGCTGGATCGCCGCCGACGCCGTGGTGGTGGCCACCGGTGGCTTCACCCGAGATCTCGACCGGCTGGCGGCCGCCCTGCCCGAGCTGGCCAACGGTCCGGTGGGCTTCGAGTGCGTGCCGGGCATGGACGGAAACGGCCTGGACATGATGGAGGCGGCCGGCGCCGAGCTGGCCAACCTCGAGGGGGTGGGCCTGTACCGCCACGCCACGCCCGATCCCCGGAGCGACAG
>JAERSX010000175.1 GCA_016845285.1 Deltaproteobacteria bacterium
GGCGTAGAGCGACCCCAGGGCGATGGCCAAGCCCAACATGTGCAGGGCTGAGACCAGCGCGGCGAGGTGCGCGATGTTCACCAGCTGTAGAAGCCCTGACCCGACTTCTTGCCGAGCTTGCCCTCGGCCACCATCTGGCGCATCAGGGCCGGAGGCTCGAAGGCCGCGTTGCCCAGGGTCTCGGCGAGGTACGAGCCGATGTGCATGCGCACGTCGAGGCCGACCAGATCGGTGAGCTTCAGCGGCCCGATGGGGTGGCGGTATCCGAGCACCATGGCGGCATCGATGTCGGCGGCGCTCGCCACGCCTTCCTCGAACATGCGGATGGCCTCCATGCCCAGGCAGACGCCGAGCCGACTCGTCGCGAAGCCCGGGCTGTCCTTGACGACGATGCACTGCTTGCCGATGGCCTCGCCGAAGGCCTTCACCTGGGCGAGCACGGCCGCGTCGCCGCCGGCATGCACCACGATCTCCAGCAACGCCATGATGTGCACCGGGTTGAAGAAGTGCATCCCGATGACGCGGCTGGGGTCGGGCACGGCGCTGGCGATGCTGGCGATGCTCAGCGAGCTGGTGTTGGTGCCGTAGACCGCATGCGAAGGGGCGTGGGTGGCCGCCTCGGCGAACAAGCTCCGCTTGAGGTCGAGGAGCTCGGGGACCGCCTCGATGACGAGGTCTGCACCGGTGCAGGCCGCGCCCAGATCGGTGGCACCCGACATGCGCTTCAGCGCGGCCACCTCGACCTCTGCGGTCACCTTGCCGCGCACGACGCCCTTGCGAAGGTTGGCGGCGACGCGGGCCAGTCCGTGATCGATCTGGTCTTGCCGCACGTCGAAGAGGCGGACGGTGCTGCCGGCCATGGCGCAGACCTGGGCGATGCCGTGGCCCATGGTGCCGGCGCCGATGACCGTGACGTTGTGGAAGGGATGAGAATCGGTGCTCATGAGACGACCTCGATGACGGTGGCGACGCCCTGACCCACGCCGACGCACAGCGTGGCGAGGCCGGTGCGCGCGCCACGAGCGTGCATGGCGTGGATGAGGGTGGCGAGGATGCGGGCGCCGGAGCAACCCAGGGGGTGGCCCAGCGCGATGGCACCACCGTTGACGTTGACCTTGGCCTCGTCCAGGCCGAGCTCACGGATGACAGCGATGCTCTGGGCCGCGAAGGCCTCGTTGAGTTCGACGAGATCGATGTCTGTCACGCCGAGGCCAGCCCGCTCGAGAGCCTTGCGGCTGGCGGGGACCGGACCGATGCCCATGACCGTCGGGTCCACCCCCGCGGCGGCGCAGGACAGGATCTTCGCAAGCGGCCGCAGCCCCTGAGCCCGCGCCTCTTCGGCCGAGCACACGATCATGGCAGCGGCACCATCGTTGAGCGTCGAGCTGTTGCCCGCGGTGACACTGCCGCCCTTGCGGAAGGCAGGACGCAGACGGGCGAGGCGCTCCAGCGACGAGTCGGCACGTGGGCCCTCGTCCCGATCGACGATCGCAGTCTTCCTGCGACCGGCCGGCGCCTCGATGGACACGATCTCGGCGTCGAAGGCACCCGCTTCCTGGGCGGCCAGCGCCTTCTTCTGGCTGTTCAGGGCGAAGGCGTCCTGCTCTTCACGCGAGATCTCGTAGCGATCGACGAGGTTCTCGGCGGTACAGCCCATGGCCTCGAGCGGGAACATGGCTTCCATGCGGGGGTTCGGGTACCGCCAGCCCAAGCAGGTGTCCCAGGCCGTCCAGTTGCCGGCCTTTGGCATCTGGGGACCCCGGGGCATGGAGTAGGGGGCCCGACTCATGGACTCCACACCGCCGGCCAGGAACAGCGCACCGTCGCCACAGCGGACGGCGCGGAAGGCCTGGTTCACAGCCTCGAGGCCCGAGGCGCACAGCCGGTTCACGGTCACGCCCGGCACCGACTGGGGCAGGCCCGCCAACAACAGCGCCATGCGTGCCACGTTGCGGTTGTCCTCACCGGCCTGGTTGGCGCAGCCGAAGAACACATCCTCGACTCGGCTGGGGTCGATGCCGCTCCGCTCGACCACGTCGCCGATCACGTGGGCGGCGAGGTCATCGGCGCGCACGCCGGACAGGCCACCCTGGAAGCGGCCGATGGCCGTGCGTCGGGGTTCGCAGATCACCACGTCAGACATGCAGCCTCCAGGCTGGGGCGTCTAACGCGGCCGGCCCGGCGCTCTGTCCGAGAACACGGTGGCCTCAGGCGGGGTTGGGACGCCCGTCGATGGCCTCGATGGCCGCCACGGCAGCGCGGGCCGCCTGTGCGATCTCCTCCTCGGTACCCCCGAGGTAGATGCGGCCGAAGGCTCCCACGGCGCGGAACTCGAGGACGTCGATGTTCGCGGCCTTCTCGGCTTCGTTGGTCGCGATGAGTGCGTAGCCGGCGGGGTGAACCTCCAGCACGTAGAGCGTGTTGCCCTCATCGATGAAGTTGCCGTGGCGCATCCGGTTGACGATCTGGCTGTGGTAGCCGGTGACGCCGGTGATGGTCTCTTCGCTGACCACCCGGGGCTTCAGGCGATCGGAGACCTTGAGGTCGAGCGTCTCCAGGATCTCCTCGGCGGCAGCCCGAACCTGGCCCTGGTCGTAGTCGTGCAGCTCGAGCACGCCGAAGCGGCGCTCGACGATCTGCATGCCCGGCGTACACGTCGTCCGCTTCAGCGCAATGTCGGACACGATGTTGATGTCCATGCCCGGCGAGACCTCGATGTACAGCGCCGCCTGGTCCCGCAGAGGGTGGTAGCCCTGGCTGACGGTGCCCAGGAAGCCCGCGGTCTGGGGCTGCAGGATGTCGATATAGGTGAAACAGCGCAGGTCGATGGCCATCGAGGCACCCTCGGGAAGGCCGGCAGCTTAACAGTGCACCCCACAGAAGGCCCCGGAGCCCTCGCACATCGAGGCCGATTGAGATCCCTGGTAGAGTTCCTCGGCTCGTCCTCGGAGGAAGCATGCGCGCCCAGCGGCTTGCCATGACAGCGCTCGCGATTCCCGCCGGTCTCCTCATCACTGGCTGTGATCCCGACTGCGGAAACCCTGCCCGCCTGGACGGCAACTACGACGTCTGGCAGAACGTGGCCGACGCCTCGGAAGTCAACGGGGAGAACCTGTCGGCTTACCCCTACGAAGACACCGTGTTCAACGGCGCGTCGGACTGGAGCGTCAAGTGGGTGCCCGGTGACTCCAGCTTCCAGCTGGCCATCAACGACCAGCCGTTCACCGGCGCCAGCTACAAAGAGTCAGAGACGGCGTGCAACACCTTCACCCTGCTCTTCGACGGCTCCTATGAGACCGAACCGGGCAGCGTGCACGCGCTCACCTGGGAAGGCGAGCTCACCTGGTACGGCGACGAGCTGAGCGGCAACTACACCTACACCGACACCTGGACGAACGACCTGACGGGCACCTCGGGCTCCATCAACGTCCCCGATGGCGTGTTCGTGGGCTCGCTGGCAAGCGACTAGCCCACCAGGAACAGTCCCTCTCCGGCGTGCGCCCATCCGAGCATCGGATGGATCGGTTAGCCGCGCCGCATGTACAACCTCGCCATAGCGCTGGGCATCGCAACGGTGCTGTTCGCCTTGGGCACGGTGGTCGGCGGCACCTGGATCGCCGGCTTCATCCCCGCGCTCCTGGCCCTGGTCATCGCCTACTTCCTGTTGGCACGGCGCACCGGACGTCAGCTCGAGACCTTGCTGAAGACGGCCATGGTGGAATTCGAGAAGGGGCGCGTCGAGAAGGGACGCAAGATCGTCGAGGCTGGCTTCGAGCTGGGCAAGTGGCAGTTCCTGGTCAAGGAGCAGCTCCACGCCCAGCTGGGCGCCCTCGCCTACATGCAGCGCGACTACAAGGGCGCCCGCACCCACCTGGCCAAGGCCTGGTCGCGCCACTGGCAGAGCCAGGCCATGCTCGCCGCCCTCGACCACCGTGACGGTAAGTCCACCGAGGCCCTCGCCATCATGGACAAGGCCAAGGGCTCCGGAAAGAAAGACCCCACCTTCTGGGCCTTGTACACCTGGCTCGCCTACGACTCCGGCGACAAGGATCAGGCACTCAAGGTGGTGAACGAGGGCCTGGCCAAGCTCGAAGACAGCGAGGCGCTGAAGCAGCTCGCCGACATCATCCGCAACGACAAGCGGCTGAAGACGAACTTCTTCCGAGCCTTCCAGCCCACCTGGTACCAGTTCTTCCCCGAGCACATGCCGCGCAGCATGATGATGCAGATGGCAGCCAAGCAGCAGGGTCAGCAGCGGGGCGGCAAGACCTTTCCGCAGCCACGCTTCGGCGGAAAGCCCCGGTAAGCCACGCGGGCCCCTCAGGGTGAAGCCCAGAGCTGGTCACGAGCCACAGACAGACCCTGCCAGGGTTCCTGGAGGCCAGGATGAAGACCCCTCTTCTCACCACTCCCAGGCTCCGCCTCGAGCCCGTCTCGGAGACACACACCTCTGCGCTCCAGTCCCACTTCGCCACCTGGGACATCATCCAGCACCTGGCAGCGGTGGTGCCCTGGCCCTACCCCGACGACGGAGTACACACCTTTCTCCGCGACGATCTGGGGCCCCGCATCGCCCGTGGGCACGCCCACGCCTGGGCCCTCGTGCCCCACGATCACGGCGACGCGGTCGGACTCCTCGAGTACCGCTGCCAACCCGGGGCCACCGACAACCGGGGGTTCTGGATCGCGGGGCCCTGGCAGGGACAGGGGCTGATGACCGAGGCGGTCACCGCCTTCCAAGACTGGGTCTTCTTCGAGCTCGAGGTCCCGCGCATCTTCCTGCTGAACGCCGTGATCAACGAGCGCTCGCGCCGCATCAAGGAGAAGTCCGGCGCCCGCCTGCTCGGCACCGTCACCCTGCGCCACCACTCGGGCTGCACCGAGACCCAGCGCTGGGAGCTCACGCGGGACACCTGGGCAGAGCTTCGCGGACGGGGCTCCAAGGGCACTGAACCTGCACCCTAGCGGTCGTACCACTCCGGCTTCACGAGCGTCTGGTAGTGCTCCACGTCCAGCGGGTTGATCTTCTTCTTGACGGCATCGAGCGCCATGGTCGCGCTCACCTTGGCGAACCAGATGTACATGTCTCGCTTGTAGGGCACCTTGCTGGTCAGGCCCTTGAGCATCCACCTGCGGTTCACGAACTGCTTGTTCATGTCGTGGAGCGCCTGGGCGATCTCGTACCGATCCATGAAGCGCGAGTCCAACACCGGCGTGAGCCAGTCGAACTCGTCGAAGTCCTCGTAGGTGATCAGCCCCTGTTCCAGGGCGTCGTCGAAGATCGGTGTGCCCGGCACGGGCGTGATGGGGTGAAAGGCCGGGAAGTCCACGTCGAGCTTCTTGGCCAGCGCCACCTGCTTCTTGAGGGTCTCGGGAGACTCGTCCTTGGTGCCGATGATGAAGGTCGCCTGCAAGAAGACGTGGGGGTACTTCTCCTTGAAGATGTTCAGCGCCTGCTCGGCCACACCGCCCGCGTAGAACCGCTTGTCGAGCAGCCCCAGGGTGTCGTCCTCGGCGCGCTCCACACCGATGAGGATGTGGCTCAGTCCAGCCCGCACCTGCTTCTCGAGGATGCCCTTCTTCTCATCTCGGACGATGCAGTCGGCCCGCATGAAGGCGAACCACTTGGTCTTCATGCCCGAGCGGATCATCTCCTCGGCGAACTCGTTGTTGAAGCGCGGATCGATGTTCCAGGACTCGTCCACCCAGACGTACGAGCGCTTGCCGTACTTGTAGTAGAGGAGCTCCAGCTCCTCCATCACGCGGCTCACCGACTTGCTGCGCCAGCGTGGCCGCAGCTTGTCCTTGCCGTCCGGGCCGGGCACCCGATCGGCCATCGTGGTCCACCAGGCGCAGAAGCTGCACTTGGACACGCAGCCCCGCGAGTGGTGGATGGTCGTGCCGCCGGGGCTGAAGAGGTAGCGGCTCTTGCCGTACAGCTCCATGGGCATGAGGTCGTAGGCGGGCAGCGGGATCTCATCGAGGTCGTGGATGAGCTTGCGCGGCTTGGTCCGAATGACCTCTTCACCGTTCCAGAAGGCGATGCCGTCGACCTTGCTGAGGTCTGGGTCCTTGTTGCCCCACTCCCGCACCAGCTCGACGATGGTCTGCTCGCCCTCACCGATGCAGATGGCGTCGATGGGGTGCTCGGCGCCCAGGTAGCGGTGCCACAGGTTGGTGAAGTGGCCCCCACCCGCCAGGGTCTTGGCGCGCGGGCAGACCTCCTTGCACATGGTGAAGAAGCGGGTGGCCTCGGTGGCGTACAGTGCGTGGTTCTCGCCGGATCCGATGACGTCGGGATCGAGACGCTTCAGCTCGTCGGCCAGGGACTTCCAGCCGATGTGCAGCGGCATGCAGTCGATGACGTGCACCTCGATGCCGGGCTCTTCGCGGAGCACCGCGGCCAGGGCGGGGAGCGCCTGCTGGAGCAGGAAATTGTCCCCTTCCGAAGTGAAGGGCCAATACATTCTCGGCGGCTGGACGATGACGACGCGCATGGGGCTACCTACCTGCACCAGGGGGTACTGTCAGCTCAGGGCCCCAGATCGATCAGATCGATCTCGACGACCTCTCCTCTGACAGGCGAGACGTGACGGTCCAGGCCCGGTTCAGGGGACGGGAGATCGGGTGGGCAGCCAGGCGCGCCTCGAGGGCCAGCGCCTCTTCCACCTCGAGGAGACCGGCAGCGGCCTCGAAGGGACCCGACAGCGCGTAGTGGGTGGGGACGAGGGCCTCGATGTCGAAGTCGGCGAGCAGCGCGCGCAGCTCGGCCTCCTCGAAGGTCCGCACCCAGCGGTCACCCGGGACGTGCACGACGCCGTCGCCCAGGAAGGCATCGATGGTGCCGTAGTGCACGTCCTGAGACATGGCCCAGCCCCAGCGGGCCTCCACGCTGCACAACAAGACACCGCCCGGCCGCAACACACGGGCCACCCTGGACAGCACGGCAGCCGGGTCCTCCACGTAGCAGAGCACCTCGGCTGCAATCACCACATCCACGGGCTCCAGCTCCGGCAGACACTCACCGGTCGACCAGTGCACGTCCAGGCTCCCGGGTCGATCGGCGGCCTCTGTCACGGCCCGCCACAGGCTCCGGAGGTCGGGATCGACCAGCTCCACCTCGAGCCCCTGGTCGAGGAGCCAGGTGGTGAAGCGGCCCACACCACCTCCCAGGTCGAGCACCCGTCGCGCACCCTGCAGCGCATCGATCCAGTGCGAGAGGTAGAGCTCTCGCTCCAGCATCTTGTCGCGGTGGTTGGGGGCCTCTGGGTGGAGGAAGTCCATGTGCTCGGGGTGTTCGAGCCAGTAGCGACCCGCCCCCACGAGGTTGTCCAGCGGATCCGTGGGCGCAGCCTCACCACGCAAGAGATCCACCAAGCGTGGATCGCCAGGCTCCATCCAGAAGCCCCTCCCACGCCACGATCGCAGGGCCGTCCCCGTGTAGGGCCCCCGTCCCGACAGCGTGGGAAGCCTGGGTTCGTCGGGCAATGCGACCGCGTCGGCCAGGCCCATACGGCCCCCAAAATTGCCGACGGGCCACCCGGAGGTGACCCGTCCGATTCAGTCGCCTGAAACTACTCGGGCTTGGGCCGAGGCTTCGGGGCGGGGGTCGGACGCCAGTTCATGGGTTGCTCCGGAATGTGAGAATGGTGAGGCAGCCAGCCAAGTGAACCATGCCGGCTCCAATGCCCCCTGTCAAGGTCAGGGTCCGCACTCAGGTGGCTGCGTAAGTTGCTGGAGGCGAACGACCAGATCGTTCATCCCAAAGGGTTTGCGGAGGAAAGCCACTCCTGCACCAGGCACGATGCGGCCGAGGTCAGCGGTCTCCGTGAGTCCCGAGATGTAGAGAACCGGCCAGTCGAAGCCCGCATCGTGGAGCAAGGTCATCAGGTCTACGCCGCCAAGACCCGGCAAGATCACATCGGTGACCACGACGTCGATGGCCTCGAACTCTCGCAGGGCGACCCGCATGCCCTCTCGGCCAGTGCCCGCTGGAAAGACCTGATGCCCCACGAGCTCCAGGTACTGGAGCAGCGTTGCCCGGAGATCGGGTTCGTCCTCGACCAGCAAGATCCCGAGGCGGCGTTGGGACTGGGGAGCATGGTCCCTGTGATCCTTCAAGCCAGAGTCCACGACCTGCGGCTCGGGCGGTTCGCTGACCGGCAGGACGATGGACACCACGGCCCCCTCTCCACACCGACTCTCGAAGCAGATGTCGCCCCCGGACTGAGCGGCGAAACCGTGCACCATCGACAGCCCCAGGCCACCACCACGCTTCAGCCCTCGGGTGGTGAAGAAGGGCTCGGCGGCGTGCGCCTGGGTGTCGGCGTCCATGCCCTCACCTGCATCCCGCACCCGCAGGGCGCGCCAAGGACCAGCGTCCAGTGGTCCGCTCACCCCCCGGGCCCCGGGTGGGGCACGCCAGGTCTCCACGGAGATCTCGACATCGCCCTGCCCACCGGACGCATCGACCGCGTTCTGGACGAGAGCCGCCACCGTGTGCCCGAGTCGGGTCTGATCCACCCACGCCCACTGCGCCTCATCGGCCCTGCAGGTCAGCCGAACGGCGGGCCCGAGTCCGCCCGCCAGCTCCGGCAGCAACGAGTGCAGCCAGGCACCGAGCTCGAGATGGACGGGATCGAGGACCTGAAGACGCCCAAACGCCAGGAGGTTCTGCGTGAGACGGGCCCCCTGCTCCACGGTACGCACCATCACCTCACCCACCTCACCGAGCCGCAAGCCCGGATCGGCCTTGGAGATCCGGTCGGCGTTGACCCGCAAGATGGCCAGGAGGTTGTTGAAGTCGTGGGCCACCCGACCGGCCACTCGGCCCAGCGCCGCGAGCTCACGTCGGCGCTGAGCGTCGGCCTGGAGGCTGCGTAGCTGGGTCACGTCGCGGGCGTTGACCACGATCGCCTTCACCTCGGGATCGTCCAGCAGGTTGACGACGATGTGCTCGATGACGCGGGTGCCACCATCGGTGTGGTTGTAGGTGGCCTCGAAGGTCAACGTCTCACCCGGACGCGACAGCACCTCTGCGAAGATCTGCTGACCGCGCTCTCGCTCCTCGTCCACCAGAAGATCGAAGCCCTTCTGGCCGATCATCCGGTCAGGCCGCATGCCGAGGATCCGCCCCAAGACGGGACTCCCGGGGAGCACCCGCCCCTGCATGTCCACCATGGCGACGGCCTCGTTCGACCGCGCCAGCAGCCTCTCGATGAGGTCGCCAGACAGCCCACTGGAATCGTCGGCCCTTGCAGAGGCCCGCCCCCGCTCGAGGGCCACACCGATCATGGCCGCGGCCTCCAGGTCGGTGTGACCTGCCACCACCCACGGAGCCTCCGAGACGACCACCTCGACGAGGGCACATTCCGGTGCGGCTGCACGAATCGCCATCGGAATTCGGGCGCCTGCTGCCCAGACAGCCTCCGCTGCCCGCCAGACCATCGCGGGCGCGTCCGACGCCAGGGCCCCAATCAGTTCCTCTTCGCTCTCGATCACCCGCGCCGGCTCGAAGAGCTCGGCAGGAACGACGCGTCCGCCCCCGTCAGCCCCCGCCAGGAGCCAGACCTTCCGGTCCGCCAGCAGACGAAGTGTCATCTTCCTGAGCTCCAGTCGGTGGCGTGCGCCTGAGCACGCACCAGGGCCACGAGGCGCTGGTTGATGGCATGCCCCGGGCGAACCGCCTCCACCCTGGCGCGCAGAGGACGGCCCAACAGCGCCAGATCTCCCACGAGGTCGAGCGCCTTGTGGCGAACCACCTCGCCGGCACCGCGCACCCCGCCCTCGTTGATTGGACCGAGCTCTCCGAAGACCAGGGCGTTCTCCAGGCTGCCACCGCGAGCCAGGCCCGCCGCCCGCATGGCCTCCACCTGCGCGGCGAAGCCGAAGGTGCGCGCCCATGCCAGCTCGCGCTGAAAGGTGTCGGGGCTCAGACAGATGTCGATGGACTGACGGCCGATGGCTGGATGGTCGAAGTCGATCGCGACGGCCAGCTCCAGGGACTCCGCGGGCGTCACGCGGATGCTGCTCGCCCCGTCGTGGACCGCGATCTCGGTGTCCACCACCCACCCGGTGCGTCGCGCGTCTTGCCGAGCCCGGCCAGCCCCGTCCAGCGCGGCGACCCAGCCGAGGGCGCTTCCATCGAGGACGGGCAGCTCATCTCCGTCCAGCCACACATCGAGGTTGTCGATTCCCAGACCCCACACGGCGCTCAACAAGTGTTCCACGGTCGAGACGCGCCAGCCGTCCTGGCCCAGGGTGGTGGCCAGCCGCGCATCCACCGCCACGTCGATCGTCGCCGGGAGGGGGGGCCGCTCGGGGTACCCGAGGTGCCGGAAGCGAACGCCAGTGCCTGGAGGTGCAGGGTCGAGGCGGACCTTCACCGCATCGCCGTTGTGGAGGCCCACGCCATCGAGTGAAACGGACCGGTTGACCGTGAACTGTCCGGGCATCTCGACCTGCTCTGGGGCGTGAACGGCGGCCTCGCCACCATAGCCGACCCGCCGGAAGCCGGCGGACCCGCTCAGCGCGAGGAGGGCGGCGGAAGGCCGTCCACCTTGTCTCCCACACGCACCGCCTTGCGGTCGAACCAGCCCTGCTCCACCTCGATGGCGTACATCGCCGGACGCCGAGAAGGCACGGGCGAGGTGTCGAAGGGCGTCATGTCGGCCATGTGCACGATGCGTCCCTGGCTGTCGATGTAGGCGATGGACAGCGGCAGGGGCGTGTTCTTCATCCAGAAGCTGCGCTGGCGCTCGTCTGGGTACACGAAGACCATCCCGTGGTCGGGCTGGAGGGCAGACCGCTCCATGAGACCGCGCTCCCGGAGGGCGGGGGTGTCGGCCACCTCGGTGGTCAGGGACACGCCCGCGACCTCGAGCACCGTGGTGTCCAGGACGGGCGCGGGCACGGTGCTGCGCCCAGCGGCACAGGCCATGAGGCCCAGCAGCCCGAGGCAGACGAGGCGGCGGCCAGCCAACATCAGAAGAGCACCCCTTGGCCGCCGTCACCCACGACCCCGAGGTGCTCCAGCCCCCGCTGGGTGAGCACGCGGCCCTGCCGGGTGCGCTGGAGGAAGCCGTGCTGGATGAGGAAGGGCTCGTAGACGTCCTCGATGACGTCGCGTTCCTCGCCGATGGCTGTCGCGAGGTTGTCGATGCCCACGGGCCCGCCCCCGAACTTGTGGGCGATGGTCTCCATGACCTTGCGGTCCATGGGGTCGAGTCCCGCCTGGTCGATGCCCAGCCGCGACAGGGCCAGGCGCACCATCTCCAGGTCGATCACCCCGGTTCCCTCGACCTCGGCGAAGTCACGCGCGCGCCGCAGCAGGCGGTTTGCCACCCGCGGCGTGCCCCGGGCCCGAGACGCCAGCTCGAGGGCCCCCTCTTCCGCAAGCTCCACGCCCAGGCGCTTGGCGCTCCGTCGGAGGATCTCGGCCAGCTGATCGGCGCTGTAGAATTCCATCTGGAACTGGATGGGGAAGCGGTCGCGCAGGGGGCGCGTCAGCAAGCCGGCGCGGGTGGTGGCGCCGATGAGCGTGAACGGCGGCAGGGGCAGGCTCACCGACTGAGCGCCAGGACCCTGGCCGAGCATCACGTCGATGCGGAAGTCCTCGACCGCTGGGTAGAGCACCTCTTCGACAGCCCGATTCAGGCGGTGGATCTCGTCGATGAACAGGACCTCGCGGGGCTGCAGCCCGTTGAGCAGCGCCGCCAGGTCGCCCCCGCGCTCGATGACGGGCCCCGAGGTGGGGCGGATGTCGACCCCGAGCTCCTCACTGATGATGTGAGCCAGCGAGGTCTTGCCGAGACCGGGAGGGCCCGCGAGCAGCACGTGGTCCATGGCCTCACCACGGGCCTTCGCGGCACGGATGTACACGCGCAGGTTGTCGACGACGCGCTCCTGGCCCACGTACTCGGAGAGATCGCGGGGCCGGAGCGCGGGGTCCTCGCCGCCATGGGGGTCGAGAGTCCGGGTCGCCAGTTCGTCCACCGCCGCCTCCTACAGGTTGCGCGCGAGCAAGGTCAGCGCGGCCTTGAGGCGAGCCTCGAGGGGGGCCGCGCCGAGCTTGGGGACCGCCTCGGAGGCCAGCGCCAGGTCGATCTCGCGCTTCTTGTAGTCGAGCTGGGCCAGGGCGAGGGGGAGTGGATCGGCCTCGGCACGACGGCCTGCCCGCGTTGGGGTGGTGGGCACGTCGAACTCGGCCGCGAGCTTGTTCTTGAGCTCGAGACACAGCCGGCTCGCGAGCTTCTTGCCCACCCCGGGCACCCGCACCAGCGTGCGCACGTCTTCGTTGACCAGGGCCTGCCGGAGCTGGTCGACCGTGAGCGTGTCGAGGACGGCGAGGGCGTGACGCGGCCCCACCCCGTTGACCTCTCGCAGCCGCACGAAGGCCTCGCGCTCGGCGCGATCCTCGAAGCCGTAGAGCAGGAACGCGTCCTCGCGGACGATGGTGCAGATGTGGAGCGAGAGCTCCTCACCATCTGGGAGGGCACCGGCGGTGCGGCCCGTGGTGTGGACCAGGTAGCCCACGCCGTTGACGTCGAGGACGACCTTGCCGGCCTCACGCTCCCACACCGTGCCTCGCAGGGCAGCGATCATCGGCGGGCTCCCAGGCTGGCCATCTGAATGAGGCGGTGGTGGCCGAGGTGGGTCATGGCGATGGCCGCGGCATCGGCGGCATCGCTCGCCAGCGCCTTCTCCAGACCGAGCAGACGCATCACCACACGACCGAGCTCATCCTTCCCCGCCCGACCGTGGCCCGCGATGGTCTTCTTGACGGTCATGGCGTTGTACTCGTGGACCTCGTGGCCCGCCTGTGCGGCGGCGAGCAAGGCCACCCCCCGGGCCTGTCCGAGGCGCAGGGCGCTCTCGCTCGACTTGTGGCGGAAGATGGCCTCGATGGCCACGGCATCCACCTCGAAGGCGGCGATGCGCTCGGCCACTCCGGCGTGAATGACGGCGAGGCGCGCGGGCACGCCGTCGGCGCGCTTGGTGCGGATGACCCCGGCGTCGACGAGACCGTAGCGACCGGCGCGGCGGGAGATCACCGCCCAGCCCGTGGCGTTGCTGCCGGGATCGATGCCGAAGACGCGCACGAAACAGCCAGGTGGAGAGGGGGTGAACAGGCGTACAGTGTGGAGGATAGGCCGCGATGCCGAAAGGGGCCACTCAGGGGGTGAGTGAGGCGCCCTCGTCGTAGAAGATGGTGTCGGCATGCTCGCCCGGGGGGACGGAGACGCCGTCCCAGACCACGCAGCGGCGCAAGGTGGCGCCGGCGGGCACGTGGGCGCGTGGGCCGATGACCGCGTGCTCCACGGTGCCCTCGACGGTGGCTGCCGCTCCGATCCAGCTGCCGCCGGGACCCCGCGTGCCGTGCGCCCAGGGGTCGAGGGAGGTGACGATCTCGCCGCGCAAGACGCCCAGGTTGGCCGCGAGGTAGGCGGTGGGATTGCCCACGTCCACCCAGGTGCCACGGTGCGCGATGCTGCCCACGCGCCCATCGGACACGATCTGCTTGTAGGCCGTGCGGACCACGCACTGGAGACCGGCATCGGGCACCAGCGCCAGCGCGTCGCGGTGCATGGCATGGATCCCGGTGAAGTGGGTGCCCGGGAGCCCGCCCGGCGTCTCGACGATGGTGCCGATCTGCCGCACCACACCGGTCTCGTCGGCCAGCACCGGGGTGATTCTTTCCTCGGGCTGCAGGGTGCGCAGGGCCATGGCCGCACCACCATCGGGCACGGCCGCCAGCAGCGCACCCAGGTCGACGTCGGAGAGGATGTCGCCGTTGACCACGACGAAGCGCTCCGCCAGACGATCGGCCGCGGCGCGCAGACCGCCTCCGGTGCCGAGGATCTCGGGCAGCTCCACCTGCAGCTCGGCCCCGTTCTGCTCGCACCAGGCGGCCACCTGCTCCCACAGGTGGTGGGCGTTGGCCAGCACCTGTGTGTGCCCATGCGCGCGCAGCTCGGCCATGGCGTAGTCGAGCATGGGCAGGCCGCAGATGGGGACCAGCGGCTTGGGGCGCAACAGCGTCAGTGGACGGAGGCGGGTGCCGTGCCCCGCAGCCAGCAAGAAGGCCGTGTTCATCGGGGCCCCCTAACGTCCTGACCACGCCCACAGCTCAGGCCAGCCGAGGTGTCGGTAGGATGCGGCGATGTCCTCGATCCCTGCCCTGTTCCTCGATCGCTGCCGGCGCACCCCCCACCAGGTCGCCTTCGAAGCACCCGATCCAGAGCGGCCAGGCTCCTGGACCGCCTGGACCTGGGCAGAGTCTCTGAAGCAGTGCTCTGGTGTGGCCCGTCGGCTGCACAGCCTGGGCGTCGACGATGGCGTGCGGGTGGCCATCGTGGCCGAGACCTGCCAGGAGTGGTCTGCCGTCGACATGGCCACGCTGGCGCTCGGAGGCACGACGGTGGGCATCTACCCCACGCTCCTGCCCGACCAGATCGCCTGGCAGCTCGCCCACTGCGAGGCAGAGCTGCTGGTGGTCGAAGACGCCGCTCAGTACGCGCGCCTGGCCCCCCATCTCGAGGCCCTCGACGCGCTCCGCCACGTCTTCAGCATGCGCCCCGGTGCCGACGTCCCCCACCTCACCCCCGCCGAAGACGACGAACCCTTCCTCGAGGAACGCATCGCCCGCGTGACCGGTGAGCAGGTGGCCACCGTGGTCTACACCTCTGGCAGCACGGGCACCCCGAAGGGCGTCGTGCTGCGTCATCGGCACCTCATGGCCGTCATCGAGGCCAGCCGCGAGGCACTGCCCACGCGCCCCGGCGAGCGCTCCGTCATCTTCCTGCCGCTGGCCCACGTGCTCCAGCGAGTCACCCTGTACCGAGGCCTCGCCGAAGACGCGGTGGGCACCTATGCGCCCTCCATCGCCGAGCTGCCGGCCACCCTGAAGCACAGCCGTCCCAACGTGCTGGCCACCGTGCCCCGCATGCTCGAGAAGATCCGCGCCCGTGCGGAAGCCGAGGCCGAGCACAAGAACGCCCACGCACGCGGCGTCCTCGACTGGGCGGTGGGCGTGGGCACCGCCGCGCGCCAGCTGGAGGCCCAGGGCAAGCGTCCCGGGGTGCGGCTCCGCGCCCAGCTGCGCCTCGCCGAGCGCCTCGTGTTCCGCAAGGTCCACGCCCGCCTCGGCGGCGAGCTGCGGCTCTTGATCTGCGGCGGCGCAGCCCTCGATCCCGAGCTGGCCCGCTGGTACGAGGCCATGGGCTTCATGGTGCGGGAGGGCTGGGGCCTCACCGAGACCAGCGCCCCCGCCACCCTCAACACCGAGGCGGAGGTCCGCCTGGGCAGCGTGGGACGCCCGCTGCCGGGGGTCGAGGTGCGCGTGGCCCAGGACGGCGAGCTGGAGGTGCGGGGCCCCGGCGTCTTCGAGGAGTACCTCGACGCACCCGAGGCCACCGCCGCTGCGTTCACCGAGGACGGCTTCTTCCGGACCGGCGACCTCGGGGAGATCGACGACGAAGGCTTCGTCTACATCCGCGGCCGCAAGAAGGAGATCATCGTCACGGCCGGCGGCAAGAACATCGCGCCGGTGCCCATCGAGGCGCGGATCGAGGGGGAGCTCGTGGGCCAGGCGGTGCTGGTGGGCGACGAGCAGCCCTACCTGGTGGCGTTGATCGGCCTCGACGAGGAGGCCCTGGAGGCCCTCGCCGAGGCACGCGGCTGGTCGGGCGGTCACGCCGACTGGGCCGGGCAGGCCGAGGTCATCGACCGGGTGGCGGCGCGGGTGACGACGGCCAACGAGGGCCTGGCTCGCTTCCAGCAGGTGAAGCGACACGCCGTGCTGCGCGTGCCGCTGGGCGTGGAGAACGGAGCGCTCACCGCGACCCTGAAGAAGCGACGGGCGGTCATCGCCGACCTCTTCGCCGACGAGATCGCCGGGCTCTACAGGTGACCCGAGCACGACCTCTCCTCGACCTCCGACCGCCTCGACACCGACCCTCCACGTGCGCAGATCCCCCCACGGAGTGCCCATGTCCACCCTCGTCTTCCGATGCCATGGCTGCGGCGGCATCAACCGCGTCCAGGAGGCCCGGCTGTCGTCGGGCCCCAGCTGCGGCCGGTGCAAGCGCCCCCTCGATCTCGACGCCCACCCCCACGATCTCGACGACGACGCTCTCGCGCGGCTGATCCGCAGCTCGCCGGTGCCCGTCCTGGTCGACTTCTGGGCGTCCTGGTGCGGCCCCTGTCGCACGGTCGCCCCCCACATCGAGGCCCTCGCCAAGGCCACCGCCGGCCATCTCGTCGTGGCCAAGGTCGACACCGATCGCTTCAAGCGCACCGCGGCCCAGCTCCAGATCCGCAGCATCCCCACCCTGGCGATCTGGAAGGACGGGGAGCTCCAGACCTCCCAAGCCGGCGCACTCATGGGTCCCAGGCTCAAGGCGTTCGTGAAGCCACACCTGAGCTGAGCCCGTGAAACACGACGTCTCCGATCTCATCTCTACCATTTGGTAGACGCTTCCCCTACCATATGGTAGAGAGGTCTCACCCAAGTGGAAGACCGTGACCTTCTCCTCCCCCGACATGCCCGTCCGAGAGCGCTGCTTGCGCGAGGCCACCCGCCTGTTTGCCGACCGTGGCGTCGCCGGCACGTCCATCCAGGCCGTCGCCGATGCCGTGGGGGTGCGCAAGCCGAGCGTGCTCTACCACTTCGCATCCAAAGACGTCCTGCGCGTCGCCGTCATCGACGCCATGCTCGAGCGCTGGAAGGAGGTCATCCCGCGCGCCCTGGCCGACGCCGCGGGCGGCAAGCCGCGCTTCGAGGCCATCATGGGCGCCGTCCTCGACTTCTTCGAGGACGCCCCGCACCGCGCACGCCTCCTCGTCCGCGAGTGTCTCGACCAGCCCGACGAGATGCGCGATCGCCTCGCCCACCACCTGCGGCCCTGGATGGGCCTGGTCACCGAGGCCATCGCCCTGGGCCAGCGCGAGGGCCGGGTCCACGAAGACCTCGACCCCGAGGCCTACCTCAACGAGATCGTGGTCCTCGCGAGCAGCCACTACGCCATGACCACGGTCTCCCACGCCGTAGCCCCCGACCGCAGCGACCACCAGCGCGACCGCGACTGGGAGCGCCGCTGCCGCAACGAGCTCGTGCGAATCGCGCAGACCTCCCTCTTCCGACCGCGTCCACGCCCCGCTTGATCCGGGGCCCAGGAGCCACCATGTCCGACTTCCTCTCCGACAACGACGACCTCCGCTTCTACATCGAGCAGGCCATCGACTGGGAGCGCCTCTACGCCGAGTCCAGCCGCATGGACGGCCCCGAGTCGGTCTACGAGTCCTTCGAAGAGGCCCGAGAGACCTGGGGAGACATCCTCCAGCTCATCGCCACCTTCTCGGCCGAGCAGATCGCACCCCACTGGAAGGAGCTCGACACCGAGGGCATGGAGCTCGTCGACGGCGAGGTCAGCTTCGGCCCGCGGCTGCAGGGCATCATGGACAAGCTCAACGAGCTCGAGCTCCACGGCATGTGCCTGCCCGCCGCGGTGGGTGGCATGAGCTGCCCGCTGATGCTCTACAGCCTGTCCGTCGAGCTGGTGGGGCGGGCCGACGTCAGCGTCATGGCCCACCACGGCTTCCACGGTGGCATCGCCCTGGCGATGCTCTTCTACTCGGCCATGGAGGGCACCACCGAGTTCGATCCCGAGCGCGGCGAGCTCATCTCCACCCGCTTCCAGGACGCCATCGAGACCATCTTGTCGGGCGAAGCCTGGGGCAGCATGGACATCACCGAGTCCGACGCCGGCTCCGACATGGGCGCCCTGCGCACGGTCGGTCGGCAGGACGCCGCAGGTGACTGGACCGTCAAGGGCCAGAAGATCTTCATCACCTCGGGCCACGGCCGCTGGCACTTCGTCATCGCCCGCACCGAAGACTCCGGCGCGAGCGACGATCCCATGGCGGGCCTCGGCGGCCTGAGCCTGTTCCTGGTCGAGGCCTTCCGCGACGAGGACGACGGCAGCCGCACCCGCTTCAGCACCGTCGAGCGCCTCGAGGAGAAGCTGGGGCATCACGCCTCGGCCACCGTCGCCATCAGCTTCGAGGACAGCCCGGCCCAGCTCATCGGCAAGCGCGGCGAGGGCTTCAAGTACATGCTCCTGCTCATGAACAACGCCCGGATCTCGGTGGGCCTCGAGTCCATCGGGCTGGCCGAGTCGGCCCTCCGGGCGGCCCGGGACTACGCGTCCGTCCGCCGGAGCATGGGCAAGACCATCGACAAGCACGAGATGATCGCCGACTACCTCGAGGAGATGGAGACCGACATCCGAGGGCTGCGGGCCCTGGCCATCGACGCCGCCTTCCACGAGGAGCTCTCCCAGCGCGTCCAGCTCCGCCTGCAGTACCAGGCGCCCGAAGACCCCGAGGAGAAGGCCGCCCTCGAAGAGGAGCGCCGCTCGCTCATGTGGCGGTCGCGCCTGGCCACCCCGCTGCTCAAGTTCCTGGGCGCCGAGAAGGCCGTGGAGATCTGCCGGCGCAGCCTCCAGATCCACGGCGGCTCCGGGTACATGACCGAGTACCCCGTCGAGAAGTACCTCCGCGACGCCCTGGTGCTGCCCATCTACGAGGGCACCACGCAGATCCAGGCGCTCATGGCCACCAAGGACAGCCTGCTCTACATCCTCAAGAACCCCGCCGGCTTCGCCAAGCGCTATGCCGAGGTCCGCTGGGCCCGCCGGACGGCCCGGGACCCGCTGCAGCGGCGCGTGGCCGAGCTGCGGGCCAACGTGCACGCCGCCCAGGTCACCCTCATCCGCTGGATCGTCCAGGGCAAGCTGAGCCACGTGCCGGTGACCGGCTGGTCGAAGGTCATGCGGGACTGGGACACCAAGGTGGACTTCGCACCCGCGCTGCTCCACGCCGAGAAGCTCGCCCAGATGCTCGCCGACGCCTTGATCGTCGAGCTCCTCGCCGAGCAGGCCGAGCGCTGGCCCGAGCGGAAGATCTGGCTGGAGAGGTACCTCGAGCGGGCCGAGCCCCGGAGCCGCTTCGAGCTCGACCGCATCCGCACCACCGGCCAACGTCTGCTCGACGAGCTCAAGGCCGAAGAGCCTGCCACCGCCCAGGCCGCCAAGTAGGCCACGGAGTCACCGATGTCGGCCCCCTTCAAGCACGCCTTTCAGCAAGGCGCCAACCTCAAGACCCTCTTCAGCGTGGGTGTGTCTGCGGTGGGCAAGACCCCCGACGTGCCGCTGCCCGAGCTCCCCGGAGCCAAGGTCGAGACCGTCCTGGCACCCCGTCCCAAGGCGTTGGTGGACGACTTCGTGCGCTGGTCTGGCGGCAACCCCAAGGCCTGGCAGGGCACGCTGCCGCCCACCC
>JAERSX010000176.1 GCA_016845285.1 Deltaproteobacteria bacterium
CCAGGCCCACGATGGCCAAGCCCAGGGCCAGAAAGCCCACGTACCGCCCCCCGCCATACGCGCCCTCCTCGCGGGAGCCGGCCGTGCGTCCGGGCGTGAGCAGCTGCTTGGGCTCGAGGCGGGCCGCTGCGGGATCGGTGATGGGCTGACCGTGGTCCTGGAGCACGTAGGAGCGGAGCCCCACGTCGGGCACGCTCCCCGACTTGTAGCTGCCCGAGAACGCCTGAGTCACCGGCAACACCACGGCGATGGAGAGCCCGGCGGCCACCGCATACTTGCCCAGCAAGGCCGGCGTCTTGCGGCCCGCCCAGAGGGTGGTCAGCGCAACCACGGCCACCGCCAGGGCCAGAAAGAAGCCCAGGTAGAAGCAGCTCAGCATGGCGCCCACCAGACACGCCGTGAGCGCGGCGAACCAGCTCCAGGCGCCCGTGCGGCGGGCCATGAGGAGCACACCCAGGCCCAGGGGCAGCCACCACAGGTGGTTCAGCTCGCCCACTCCCACGTGCACGAAGAAGGCCATGACCGCGGAGCCCTCGAGGAGCGTGCCGGCGATGAGGCCGCCCCACCACGAGCCCGAGAGCACCCGTCCGAACCAGGCCCCACACACGCCGGTCAGCGTCATGTTCAGGAGCACCAGCAGGTTGCTCAAGACCACCACATCGAGCCACGGCAGCAACACGCCCACCACGCCGTTGAGGGGCTCGATGGGGTAGAGATCCATGCCCACGGGGTAGTTGATGAGCGTGGTCTCGAAGGGCACACGCCCCTGCTCCCAGACGCTGGCGCGCATCCACCACAGCGTCCAGAGATGCTTCATGCCATCCGCGTGCACACTGCCCAGGGCCGCCTTGCCTGGAGAGATCACCGTAGGCCAGGTCAGGCCGACGGCGAGCAGGAGCGACCACAGCCAAGGGACCACGGTCCGGGGTCGGAGCAAACGCCAACGCACCGCGGCAGACTACGCCATGCGTCCCAGACCGCCATCCGGCGACCCTCGCTCTCCGCCGGCATCTGGAGCCTCCTGATCCTCCTCCCGGTCGGCGCATGCGGACAGCTCATCCCCGGGGTGGAGTCAACCCCCTGGACCCAGGTCGTCACCGATACCCTCGAAGGAGCCCAGATCCTCGATGCCCGCAGCGCCGAGGCCTACGCCGCCGGCCACGTGCCCGGCGCCGCCAACGTCCACTGGACCGAGGTCACCGGCTTCGACGAGGACGAGCTCTGGGGCCCTCTGGCCCCAGCCGAGAGTGCTGAGATCCTCGGGGCGCGGGGGCTTCGTGCCGACGCCCCGGTGGTCATCAACGGCGGATGGGCCGGCTGGCTGGCGGCCGGGCACGATCCCTCGACGGCCACGGACGGCCCCGCTCCCACCCGCTTCGAGTACCGCGAAGACCCTCGATGTCCTCGCGACCACAGAGGTCGTCGAGGCCTGGGAGGGCACCCTGCTCGACGCTGCGGCAAGCTCGGGCGACGAGCCGGTGATCACCTACTGCCAGGGCGGCCTGGTGGTGGTGCCTCAGGCAGGAGCCAGGTCCACGCACTCGCTGCGTGGACCCCTCACTCCTCCCAGGAGAACGCGAAGGTCGCGACCAGAGGCTCGGAGCCGGACACGGCACCGACGGGGAAGCGAAGGCCCTCGAGGGCGGCCAGCACGCAGTCGTCGGCGGCCTCCGAGGGCATGGTGCGCCGGCGGATCCGCATCTTCGAGGTCCGCCCGTCGTCACCCACGAGGAAGCCCACCGTGATCTGACCGATGAGCTCGGCCGACGGCGCGTCGGCGCCCGCGTGGCAGGACCGCAGCTCGGGCAGCACCAGGGACACCAGCAGCTGCAGCTCGTCCTTGTCGAACTGACCGTAGGCGGCCCTGATCTTCCCGATCTCGACGACACTCGCCCAGCCGTCGACCCCGACCACCCGGTCCGCGACGACACCCCCCTGGCCAACTCCTGCGGCCACACTCTCAGCCACTCGCGCACGGACCCGTGCTTCCTCCCGATCCGCCGCCTGCCGATCCGCCCGCTGCTGGGCGTAGAACATGAAGAGCACAAGGCAGAGGATGAAGCCCAGAGCCTGGCGACGCTGGATGCGGCGGCGTGCCACGGGATCGACGATCTGGGAGGCCGAGCGGGCGATGCGCACCACGGGCGCCACGGGCTCGGGAGGGGGAGCCGCCTTCTGGACCACGGGGGTTTCCAGACGCGCACTGGCGATGGTGCCGCCAGCGCCGAGCTGCACGCGCAACGTGGCCACCGCCCCATCAGGGCTGGCGCTCCCCACGGCGGCAAAGAGCCTCACCAGAGCACCCGCCGCCGAGAGGCGGTCCAGTGTGTAGGCGCGCACGGGTCGCGGGGTGAGGATCTCGATATTTCCGAGCTCTTCGCCCATACGTTCCCAGGTCCGTGGGTCCACATTGGCCCCCGGCGCCGGAAGCCTGGAGAGGCTGCCCAGGATGCTGTGGAAGGGCGATGGCACCCCCGGCATGGCCACGCGCACGACCTCGGAGCTGGGCACTGGGCCGGACTGTGGCTCGGGGCGCCTCGCCCGACCGCGCTCCCTCTCGCCCTGACGGCCCGAGGGGGCTCGGCGACCGGAGGCCCCGTCAGCTGCGGCGCGGAAGAAGATCTCTGCGGGCTCCATCCCCCGCTCGACGACGGTCACCTCGCGACCCAGCTCGAGCATGCGCTGGCAGCCCTTGACGAGGGCCAGATCGTCCCACGAGAACCGACCCACGGCTTCCCAGCCATCGTCCAGCCCGGCATCCTCCTCGGAGACGATGCGCAGACGTCCCCGGTGGGCCTGCTCCAGGCGCATCAACACCATGCGGGACATCATCAGGTTGGACACGGTGTCCTGGCGGTCATGTAGGGGAGAAGGGCGCTCTCCCAAATCATCTCATGACCGGCGGCCCATGTGGGGTGCGAGCTTCTGGAAAGCTGGCAGATAGCACCTCACTCCAGCTCAGGGAACTGGCAGGCCCACCAGGCGCCCACGAATGGACAGAGCACGAGGCCGGTGAAGCCCATCCAGATGCCGCCGAGGGCGCACCCGAGGACGAACGCCATCCCCATGAGGCTGATGGCGGCCTCACCCACATAGGATCGTCGCTTCAGGCGAATGCGAAGGTAGGCGCCAGAGAAGATGAAGGGCACCAGCACGGCTACCGAGAGCCACTTGGGCACCCGCCAGGGGAAGGTACCGTCGAGTACGGTCTCGACGAGCTCGCTGTGGGCCACGGGACCGGGCTGGCGACCGTAGCGGGTGAGCTCACGATCAGGCTTGCAGGCACCCACGAACACAATGCGACCCTTGGCCACCTCGGCCCAGGCAGAGCGATCGTCCCAGTTCAGGAACGGCACCAGGTAGGGCATGTAGGCGAAGGGCTCTTCAGCTGGTACCTGCCGCCCAGCCACGAGATGGGCATCCGGGCGCCACTGGACCTCTCCCCCATCGCGCGCAGCCAGGGTCTCCAGGGACAGAGGCCAGCGCTTGGACCGCTGCCCCTTCATGCCCACCGACATGTCCAGTAGACCCCGCTCCATCTCCGTGACGGCCCCCTCCCAGATCACGGGCACGGATCCGGCAGCAGCGCGCACAGCAGCGGCCTCGGCATCCGAGGGGTCAGGCAGATCGATCCCGACGGCCACGGCCCCAGCGGCAGCCAGTGCAGAGATGGCGCCGGGGAGCTCGGCTCGCTGAGCGGGAACCTCGGCTTGGGTCTCGGCAGACAGACACAGGGTGGCGGTGTGGGTGCCGGTACCCGTCTGCCAGTGCCGGACCCACTTGCCGACCGTCAGCTGGTCGACTGGATTGTGGGCCCACGTCCACGCGAGCAGGAACAGTGCTCCCGTGAGGAAGAACATGCCCACGCTCACCACCTGCTGGTGGATGGGCCAGACCGGTCGGTCGCTCACGAGCAGGCCTCCGAGACCAAGCTGTGAAGTAGCCGGAGACTACTCAGGTACGGCCTCCTCGGCTGGCAGCCGGTCCTTGTAGCCAGGTGTGGTGGGAACGGCGTTGGGGTCCCTGCGCAACATGCGCACCGGCAGTGGCCGGGCCTTCCGATCCTTGAGCGCGTACCAGACAGCGGGCACGGGCTCCGGCTCCTCACCCTCTGGCCAGGCGTCGGGCACGACCCCGTCCTCGCCAGCCGGCGGCTTGGGCACGATCATCTGCATGGGAAGAGCAGGGCCGTTCTTGACCATGTCCGAGAGGTTGGGATCCTCGGGCGCAGCCTTGACCCACTGGTACATGGCACTGAGCCCGTGATGCACGTAGTCCACGCGCACCTTGGTCTCGTTCATCGCATAGCGAATGCCGCCGAGGACCTGCCACGGACGCGTGAAGGCGTAGGTGCTCGACGGGTAGTACTGCATCTGCAGACCGAAGCGAGCCGTCTCCCGGGTGTGCTCCTCGAAGTAGGACGCTTCATCGAGCTTGTAGCGGAGCGCCAGCTGGTAGGCGGCGGCGGTGCCCTCGGCGTAGCAGAAGGCCTGCATGGCGGGGAGCTCGCCGGGCAGCTTGTAGTAGCCACCGCGGTAGTCGGGGAAGGGCGAGTTGTCGCCGCTCCACTGGTAGGCATCGATCATCCAGCGGGCGATGTCGAGACCGAACTGAGCCACCTTCTCGTCGCCGGTGCGCTCGTGGTAGGCGTTGGCCGCCATGACCGTCCAGGGGCCGAACTGCACCAGCTCCAGACGGATGTCGTTGTCGTAGGTGTGGGCTGGCCAGGGGGCGTCCCAGTCGGCCTTGGCCACCCGCTCGGGGAACCAGTCGTAGTAGTAGTCCCAGTACTTGGGCAGGCCGCTGATCCACTCGTCATCGTCGAAGTAGTTGGCCAGGTAGATGAGGCTGAGCGCCGCCTCTCCGGGCACGATGTCGTTCTGTTGGCCGTAGTAGGGATGGGACTCGTCGACGTAGTAGCCGTCGTAGGTGCCCGTCTCGAGCTGCATGAACTTGACGAAGTTGCCCATCTCGACGAGCTGCGCGTCCCACTCGCGCGACTCGGTGGCCCGCGCGAGGTCCACCATGCCGAGGAGGTTGACCACGACCGTGCCCAGCTTCTGATTGTTGTTGAAGGAGTAGTACGCCATCATCTCGCCGTCGCCGCCGGGGACCGGCTCGCGGACGAGGTACTGCTCGGTGAAGTCGAGGGCCTTGCGGGCCCCCACCAGGAAGTCCTCGCGCTCCTTGTCCATCTCCCAGGCCTGAACCAGGTTCCAGGTGGCCAGGGTGTGGCGCACGAGGTTGTACTCGTTGGAGTAGCGGTTCTCGCTGGGCCACATCTTGTAGACCACCTGCCCGTTGGGCAGCAGGTTGGCCAGGTACCAGTCGCCGGCCGCGATGACGCCCTGGCGGACGGCCTCGACGGTGACCATCTCGTAGGGCACCGCGGGCACGCCCCGGTAGAGGAAGGCCAGGCCGTGGTCCTTGTCCTCGCGGTAGTGGACCGTCCGGATGACCTCGAGCCACGCATCGGGATCACGCCAGGGCCGTCGCTCGGACATCTTGCCCATCTTGGCCACACCCCGGAGGAAGGCGTCGGCGCTGCGCATGGACTGGGTGTAGGAGGCCGAGCCCGGGAGCACCGCGCGCTCGTCGTTGTCGGCCGTCATGATGTAGGCACCGTCGATGCCCATCTCCCAGAACTCCTGGAGCCACTCCTCGCCACGGGGCTCGACATAGGCCCGCTCGGAGACGCGGTGGATCTCGATGGTCACGTCGTCGATGTGGTCGGACAGGGGTGGGAATCCCGTGGGCTCGACGTAGCGCCGGTGGTGGCGCTCGAGGTCGCCGGCGACCTCTTCGAGGGCACCCGAGAGCTTCTTGTCCTTGGCGAATGCCGTGGACAGCTCGCGACCGTTGGTCCGCAAGGCCACGATGAGTGTCCACTCACCCGTCTCGCTCTCGTAGTCGGGGAAGCCCATGATGCGCTGACCCTTCAGGCGGGCCCGGAGGTAGGCCATGCTGACGGCGGCGAGCTGGGGGTTGAAGCCCACCGGCTTCTCGAGGACCTCGTAGAAGAGGAGGCCCTCACCCACCCAGAACAGGCTCATGCGCTCGAGGAAGTCGTGGTGGTAGAGCCGTGAGAAGACGGTCTTGCCTCGGTCCACGCTGGCCGCAGCACGCTGATGGAGCACCACCTGCTTGACGCCCTTCTCGGCGAGGTACTCGGCGACGGCGGCCTCGTCCTTGCCCTCGAGGAGGGTCACGAGCTCGGCGTCGTCGAAGATCCCAGCGACCTCCTGCCCTTCGGGCAGGCCGGTGACCTTGTCGAGGTCATCGACGAGGATCTTGCCGCCTCGGCGCTGGATGCGATCGGAGGCATCGAAGGACACGCGCTCGCGGCCCAAGGCATCGAGCGCCTTTCCTACGCGCTCGAGGTCTGTGGGGGCCGAGACCACCACACCGCGCTCGGTGTAGGCGACAGGGCCGGAGCTCGACGAGCTGGCGAAGTAGGCGATGCCCACGATGGCCAGGACCATGATGACGATGAAGGGAATCGGGAGCTTCTTCATGGGTCGGCAACTACCCCGTTCGCTGTCTACAGGCATCGCCCCCGGGCTACGGGACAGGACATGAGCCCGTACCCGCTGCGTAACCAGCGTAGGAGACAGACCTGAGGCAGTCCGCTTCGAGGGGTGCCCGGCGCTGGCTGCCGTGGCTGCTGGCCGCGTTCATTGCAGCGGCAGGCGTGCGGGGTGCTTCCCGAACCTGGGAGCACGGGACCGCCATCAAGGCCCATCGGGCGTCGGACGCCCTCCCCCTCTACCTGAGCGCGGTCACGGTCATCGACGGTGGTGACCCCACCGACCAGGCCGATCTGCAGGCGGCCTTCGAGTCGCGCGAGGTGACCGCCCGCGCGGCCATCTTCAGCAACCTCTACCCCGCCAGCGCCGGTGTCCTGCTCCGCCCCCTCGGGTACGGAAGCTACGAGCAGTTCATCGCGTGGTGGCGCGCGCTGCTGTTGCTCGGGGCGGTCCTGGCCGGGGTGGGTGCGGCCCTCGGCAGCGTGCGGG
>JAERSX010000177.1 GCA_016845285.1 Deltaproteobacteria bacterium
CTCGTGGACATCGCCCGGCTCGGCGCCAAGTGGGACGTGACCCGGGTGGGCCGCGCCCTCGAGCAGATGTGGGAGTCAAGCTCTGAGCCTCCAGCGACTCAGTCCGTGCTCCAGGCCCCTGGCGCAGGGGACCAATCCCCATTGCCTCCGGTGAGCACCGGATCGAGAAACGTTCGAGCCCTTTCGAGAACGTCGTCGAGGCTGTCCCACGGCAGGCCGGTACCCCGCACGAAGCGCGGGTAGCGCGTCGCCCAGTCCGCCGGTGGGTCCGGCAAGCGGACGGGGACGGGATGTGTTCCTCGGTGTTCGAAGGTCAGCTGGATGGCCTCTCGGAGCTCGGCACCGCGCATTCGTCGGACCATCGACAGCAGGGCAAGGTCCGGCAGGTCCTTGAGTCGCGAGTTGGGTCGCTCCCTGGGCACCGTGTACGCGTGCAGCTTCTCGGCAATGTGGGTCTCCAGCGGCACGACCGGGATCGGAACACCCTCTAGACCCGCGAAGTCGAACCAGGTCGACGCCGGGAGGATCTCGGGCGCTCCATAGAGTGGGTCGGCGAAGGCGACGTCGAGTCCAAACGGGCGGCCATAGATCCTTCCCGCCAGGGTGCACTGCACCCGAAAGCGCAGGCCGTCGTAGACCATGCCGTCCGCCTCGATGGTCGGATGCTTTGGATCGACGGAGACCTCGAAGCGGAGGGGGTCGATGGGTCTCCGGCCGGCGCTCTGCAGCGCCTGCAGCAGGTCGTCTGGCCGGCCCGAGGCTCGCAGGTCGATGTCTTTTGTGGCACGGGCGAAGGGAAGACGCAGCTCCAGGACGACCCCGCCCTTGAGGACAACGGACAGGTTGACCTCGGTGAGCACCCGACACAGGAAGCGGTCGTACACCACGAGCTGTCGAAGCCGGCCGAGATCGTGGCCTGTCCGCAGCTGATTTCGCAGCCGGTCTTCGAGGGCGGCCTTGAACGCCTGTGGCGTGGCGTACTTCACGGCGTGACCTGCGCTCGGGTGAACAGACCCCGGCGGGTGCCCTCGTCGATGGCCTGTTCCACGAGATCGGGCTCGAGTCCGTCCGCGATGCAGTCCCGGACGGTCCGGTCTGGCGGCGTCACCGGTACATGGCCGACCCAGTCGTGTTCCTCGACATCGCCATGGTGAAGCACGAGTGCATCCGGTGTTCGGAGGCGACGCATTCGCCAGGCGCTGGGGAGGGTCAGGTGAATCGCGGCGGGGAGCACGTCGGAGAGGCCGTGGAGGGCCAGAGCGGTGTCGTGGCTGAACACGCCGGCGCGGTCGGACCAGAGCCACACCTCCACCAGCTGATCATCGACGTGGGGAGGTAGGTGAACGACTCGGTAGATCCCCCGCCGCACCCGCTCGATGCGGGCTGCCCGGAGGTGATGGTGGAGCAGCTGCGGACTGATGCCATGCTCCGCCGCGTCGGACGTGGTGAAGAGTCCGGCTTGATCGGCAGCGAACCGGTACAGCAGCTCCCATCGCGGTTCCTTCGTCATGCACAAAACTTAAGCGTGGCTTTAGCTGTGTGCAACCGTCCGTCGCTCTGCCGCCGGAAGTGATGGTTCCGCAGCTGGGGCGGCGTGCCACGTGGTCGCCGCTCCTTGGCCCGCTGCCCTCGCGAGCGGGGGGCCGAGCGGTCTACGGTCATCGAGGCCATGCAGCGCCTGGCCCGCGCAGACCGCGACAACCTCGACCTGGGCATCCAGGTGCTTGAACTCACAGACCAGGCGTACGACCTTTATTCTCAGCCAACACCGCATGAGCAGCGCCTCCTGCTCGATCTGCTTTGTTCGAACTCCGTTCTCGGCGGCGGCCAGCTCAAGGTCGAGCTGCGAAAGCCCTTCTGCTACCTAGGGAATCTCGGAGAGGCTGTCGCCAACGAAACAACCCCCTCCGGGGATACCGAAGGGGGCCGTCCAATATGGTGGGCGATACTGGATTTGAACCAGTGACTTCTACCGTGTGAAGGTAGCACTCTCCCACTGAGTTAATCGCCCGAGAGCGACCGCCGTTTATTGCCCCCCTCACACGGCGTCAACTTCCCGCCTCCCTCGGGTTCACATCCCCCTCCATGACATGATGTGCGGCCTCGAGGAGCCGGATGACTGCCGACGCGGCCGAGCAGCCTTTCCGGTTTCCGCTCGATGCGGAGACCTGGCCCATCCACGCCCCAGACGTGGGAATCGCCTTCCCCAAGGGTGGGATGCAGGGCTCCTTCCACGCCGGCGTGGTGCATGCCTTCGTGCTCAGCGGCTATTTCCCGCGACAGGTCGGCGGCAGCTCCATGGGTGTCTACGCCGCGGTGGCCCTGGCAGCAGCGGGCGAGAGGAGATCCCAGGAAGAGCGCATCGCCCTGGTCTCGGAGCTGGTGGCTGTGTGGAGGAAGAACCCGGGCCGGGCGATCTTCAGCCGGGTCTGGCACGGCTCTGCGCTGCAGGAGTTCACCGCCGAGCTGTTGCAGCTCCGCATCTCCAGCGTCAAGCTGCTGGAGAGCGCGTGGGCCATCTGGCGGGGGAGCCCCTGGGGCCGCGTCCGGGCGGCTGTGCGCCTGTGGCTGGGCCTGCCCCTGACGAGACGCGGCATGCGGGCCCGCGCGAACACCGTGGTTGCGCTGGTGCGGGGCCTGGGGGACGCCATGCGCCGCCGGGATCGAGATCTGAGCCTGCGCGTCGCCCAGGCCGTGCTTGACGCCTACGGCATGCGGGACTCCTTGCTCTCCACCAATCCCATCGAGGAGGGCTTCGACGACTTCTTTTCCAAGTGGCTCACGGGCTCCGAGGGTGATCACAAGAGGCTCGAGGACTTCGAGAACAGCAACCTCACCTTCCAGCTCACGAACCTGCGTCTCGCAGGCATCGCCGCAGGCGAGCGCGGTGCCGTGAACACCCGGCCGGTCATCGTGGTGCGCGACGGTGACGGAGCCGACCTCATCGCGGCGATCCGCGCGGCCTCGTCGCTACAGCCCATGCATGCACCGGTGAAGGCTCGGGCTGTGTTCGGGGAGCACATGCCCGAGGGCATCGAGCCTGACGATGCCCTCGTCGACTCCTCCTACATCTCCTACCTGCCCATCGGCGCCATCATCCAGCGCTGGAAGGAGGAGGACGCTCCCGCCCGCGCTCGGCCCAAGCGCATCTTCACCATCTACGGTGACCCTCTGGCTGGGGCTGCCTCTCCGGTCGCGGGCTTCTTCGGCAGCGGGCTGCACGACCTCTACCTGCTGCGCCAGCGCGACTTCTTCTACGACCTGACGCTCACCAGGCTCATCACGGAGCTGCTGCGTGCGGCGCCTCCCGAGGACGACACCCTGCAGGTGGTGGACTGCAGTCCCATCGCGCCCGCCGAGATGTTGGGCTTCATGTCGGTGAGCGTGCCCGAGGACGAGCAGATCGACGACGCGATCGCGGGTGGATGTCGCGCTGCCCTCGAGGTGCTGCACGCCACCTCTCTGGCGGAGATGGGCGCCCCAGGGGAGAGGGTGGACTGTCCGAAGCTGATGGCTCGCCTGCGGGCACGGAGCACGGCCCCCGAGGGCTACTTCAGCCCGTCTCCCGATGTGTGCCAGGGCTGCTCGGCAAAGCTCCTGGTGCCCGAGCCCTCCTCCGAGGCGTCGGAGGAGGGGCGAAGAGAGGGCGCCGTGCGTCCCACCGACCGACTCTCGCGGCTGTGGGATCAGCCCACGCCGCCGTCGACCCCTCCAACGGTGGTGGTGCCCGCCGGTGGTGCCTTCTTGGGTGTCTTTCATATCGGTGCGCTCGTCGCCCTCCGGGAGCATGGCGTACGGCCCGACATCTACGCGGGCTCCAGCGTGGGCACCATGTTCTCGATCCTGCTGCACGCGGGCCTGCGCCCGGACGAGTCCATCAACCCCCGCCTCATCGACCGCATGCTCGACGTGGACGACTGGGTGGACGCGGTGGAAAGCCCCGAGCCGGGACTCCCCGATGGCCAGGTCGACCGCCTCATCGCCAAGTTGATGGCGCGGCTGGAGCGCCCCGCGGTTCGGGACATGCTGCGGCTGCGGCCCGGTCGCTTGCTTGCGGCCCTGCGCCGTTCGGATGCCCGAGGGCATGAGCAACACGACCTCGTCCAGCACGCCTTCGCTGACCTCTTGTATCCGGCGGCCGAGGGCCCACAGGGTGGTTCGATCGCGGCGCTCGCGCCTGTGGATGCCGCCAAGGAAGCCAATGAGGTGGTCGACGCCGTCCTCGCCGGCGACCTCGAACGGATCCTCGCTGGGCTCGACCGAGTTGCGCGTCACTTCGGTGTCTACGAAGAGGGTCGCGAGCACGAGGGGGAGCTCATCGGCTTCGGGACGACCTACGAGCTCATCCGCACCTTCGCGTTCGATGGGGCTGCTGAGGTTCCCACCCTCGAGTCCCACGGCGGCGACGAATCCCACTTCATCTTCACCGTCACCAACCACACCACCGGGCGCCTCGAGCTCTTCGGTGGACCGCCGAGCGAGGGTGTCGACGCGAGCCCCGAGGCGCTCCAGGCTGTGTTGGCCGGCTCATCCTTGCCCCTGGCGTTCCGCCGCCGCACCCGCGCCGAGGTCTTCGGCATGAGCGAAGCGGAGGCCGCCGCGGACCCCACGTCCTCCGATGTCTTCGCCGACGGCGGGATCTTCAACAACTTCCCCGTCGACTCGGCGCTCAAGTACCTCCGCTTCCTCACCCAAGATCCCGGGTACAGCTGGCTTGGTGCACAGGATGTCCGCTTCCTGCTCCTCCCTCTGGACTTCCCAGATCCCCCACCGTCGCCCGACGCTCCCCAGCATGGTTGCCTCCGGGCGGCCACCGTGACCTGGCGCCAGGGAGACCACGAGAAGCTCCACCGCATCCTCACCCAGCAGGTGCTGGTCCACTCCCTCGCCGAGCGTGCCAACGCTGCCATTCGGAGCGGTGCCGGCCCTTCCCGTCGGCAGGCCATCCTCGCCGACTTCGACGTGGTGGCGCCGGCAAGGAAGGTCTACCCGGGGGCCTTCAGCTTCAAGGAGTGGCTGGGCTTCTCGCCCGACAAGCAGCTCGAGCTGATGGCCGATGGCTGTCGTCGGGCCCGCTACGCCCTGCTCTACCGGGCCTGGGCCGAAGACCAGCGGCAGGAGGGCCGTGACACCGACCTCAACCGCTTCGATCGCCTCTGGCGTGGGCAGATCGAAGCGTGGAAGGACGAGCCGGGCGACCACTGCGTGCTGGGGAGTCTCAACACCGAGCGCTGCGCCTTCATCGAGGTGAGCACACGTCACGGAGAGAGTGTGCGCAGCACCTGTGCCGCCATCGCCCTGGACGATCTGGAGCCCGACAACTTGCCGCTGACCAACCGGGTCGACATCTGGGAGCGACTCGCGAGTGGCGCCGTCGAGGGGCAGGACCGATCGGCCGGAGTGGCTGCTCATGGTGACGACCAGACCCCTACATGAAGCTCTGCCAGGTGGACTCGCTCGGGTGTGTGCGATGCTCGCCGCGATGGCACCCACTTCCTTTCGCCTGGACACCCTCGCTGTCCGGCTCTTGGCTCAGCTCGAGGCCCACCGTCGAACCTGGCGGGCGGACCCGGAGCGTGCATCGCTCGAGCTGACGAAGATCGCGGAGGAACAGGTGGGCGCCATGGTGGCCGAGCAGGCAGACCTGGGGCCTGGGCCTCGCTATGCCGCCGCCGTCGCGGAGCGACTGCACCATACGTTCATGCCCCGGTACGAGCGCCTCGCCCTCGAGCAGAACGCCCTCGAGGAGGCGGGCTGGAAGAGCTGGCGTGGTGGCGATCCCATCGGTCGCATCGTCAGTGGTCTGGTGATGCTCTTGCTCGCTGTGGCGTTGACCCGTCTGGTCCGCAATCCAGCGGTGGTCGTGGCGTACATGGGCGTCGTCCTGGTGCCTCTGGGCCCGGAGATCCGCGCGCTGTGGCACGGCTGGCAGTACAGGCGTGCGCTGCAGAGCATCGTCGATGACCTCGGCAACATCCAAGAAGAGCTCGATCGCATAGATGAGGTCGACCTCGATAGTGAACTCGCCAGAGACTCCCTCTCCGACACGCGAGAGGCATCCGAGGCGGACGAAGTGGTTCATCGCCCACGTCCCCCTCAAGGAGAACGCACACCATGACCGCCAAGGCCAAGGTCAAGCTCCCCCTCCCATCCGGAAAGGTGGCCGCTGTCGCTGTGGGACTGGGCGCCGCCCTGCTCTTCGTCCTCTTCGTCTTCGCTGCCTTTCTGACGAACGTCGGGCCCGACGAATTCGCTGTGCGGCAGGTCTTCTTTGGCCCCAAGAAGGGTGTCCAGGAGGAGACCCTGGGTCCGGGCATGCACTTCGTCATGCCTGGCTACGAGAAGCTCCTGCTCTTCCCACGCGAGATGCAGCTGCTCGAGTTCAATGACTCGAAGGTGCACGTCTCCACTGGTGCCACGAGCCAGCCGTCGATCCGCATCCAGACCAGCGAGGGCTACCAGGTGACCGTCGATGTCACGGTGTCGTACCGCATCGTCGATCCCTACAAGGTGATCACCGCGGTGGGCCCGGGCGCTCTGTACGAGTCCAGCTTGATGGTGCCTCGATCCGACAAGGTGCTCCGGCAGAACCTCGGTGAGCTCAACGCCGAGCAGTTCTACCAGGGCCTGCTCCGCCGTGAGAAGGCCGACAATGCACGAATGCGGCTGAGCGAGGATGTCAGCCACGCCGGCATCCAGGTCTGGAGCGTCATGGTGCGCGACTACACCTACGACAACCGGTACCAGAAGGCCATCGAGGATCGGAAGATCCAGGATCAGACGGTCTTCAAGAACCGCGCCGAGGCGATCGCGGCCAGCCAGGAAGCCGAGAAGAACCGCGTGCTCGCCGAGGGGCAGGCCACCGTCGACGTCGAGCGTCAGCGCGGGCGGGCCGAGGTGAAGAAGATCCAGGCCGAGGCCGACCTCTACTACCGCAAGACCGTGGCCGAGGGGGACCTCCTGGTGGCCCTGGCCGAGGCCGAGGGAACACGCCTGGAGAACAAGGCCTTGCAGACAGCCGGCGCCAGCAACCTCGTCGGTCTCGAGATGGCCGAGGTGATGGCCGGCTCCAAGATCATCATGGTGCCCACCGACGGCGCGGGGGGCGTCAATCCCCTCGACCTCGACAGCCTCGTGCGGGGGTGGTGACGTGAACCCCTTCTTCACTCGCATGCTCGCCGTCCTCCGCCTCCTCTTCTTCGGCGCGCTCGTCGCCGGCTGCCTGCCCTACTCGACGGGCTCCACCGAGGTGGGCGTGCGGGTCGCAAAGCTGGGTGTACTCCAGTCGAAGGGCGTGCTCGATACGCCCTACTCGCCGGGCACGACCACCTTCTTTCCACCCGTGATCAACAGCTGGTACCTCTACGACACCGCGCTCCAGAACCTGGTCATGACCCGCGACACCAGCTCCGGCGATCGCCAGGGTGACGATGCCCTGGGCTTCAAGACCGTCGACGGCAACGACATCAGCGTGGACGTCACGGTGGCCTGGGCAGTGGACCCGGCCAAGGTGGCCTACTTGCTCCAATTCGTGGGCCCAGACACAACGGCGGTGGGCGACAAGCTCGTGCGGCCCGTGTCTCGTACCCTCATCCGGGACGTGCTCAACGAGCTGGCCAGTGAGCAGTACTACGACGCCAACGTACGCTTCCAGAAGGCGGAAGAGGCCACCCGGCTGCTGAACCACTACCTCAACCAGGAGGGGGTCCTGGTCAAGCAGGTGTTGCTGGGCGAGCACAAATTCAGTGACGAGTACGAAGGCATCATCCGAGACAAGAAGGTGGCCGAGCAGGACGCCGCACGGCTGCAGTCCGAGACGGAGGCAGCCTACGAGCAGATGCGCCGTGAGCTCGAGGTGGCCAAGGGTTCGGTGAGCAAGGCCATCGAGACCTCGCGCGGTGAGGCTCAGCAGAAGAAGATCGCAGCCGACGCGCTCTACTATGAGCGTGAGCGACAGGCTCAGGCCATCCTCGCGGAGCGGCAAGCCAAGGCCCAGGGCATCAACGAACAGGCCCGCGCCCTGGCCGGATCCGGTGGTACCAACATGGTGAAGCTCGAGGTCGCCCGGGCGCTCAAGGGCAAGCCGCTGGTCTTCCTGCCGAGCGGCAGTGGAATGGATCTGCGCACCACCAACGTCAACTCGTTGCTCGAGACCTACGGCGTTCTCGGGCTCGCTACACCCACCCAGTAGGCGTGGGGTGACCGAGCCCGGCCGCGTGCCGTGGGCCTGGCTTCTGGGCTGGTCTGTGGTGGCGGTGGCCGTGGCGTCCTTTGTGGCGCTGGTGCCCCTGGCCGGGATGCCTCATGTGAGCGACGAGCTGGCCTACACCTGGCAGGCACGGCTCTTCGCCGCGGGGCTGCACACGGGACCCCCAGCCGACGATCCCGCTCTGATGCGTGCCCTCTTCTGGGTGTCGGGCCCCGACTCGCACAGCCCCTTCCCTCCGGGCTGGCCGGCCCTCCTCGCCACCGGTGAGATCTTGGGTGCCGGTGCCCTCGTCAATCCGCTCCTCGCAGGCACGCTACCGCCCTTGCTCTGGGCTCTGTCCCGCCGGTGGGCGGACGATGCCACCGCTCGGCTCGCAGCAGTCGTCGCCGCCCTCTCGCCGGGGATCTGGGTCCTGGCTGCCACACGCATGAGCCACACCTCGGTGTTGGTGGCGTGTGCGGTGGCGGCGCTCCTGGTGAGTCGACCCCGTGATGAGCCCGCGCCGGTCTGGAGCCCTTGGCTGGCCGGTGTGGCGGTGGCCTACCTGGTGCTGACCCGGCACTTCGATGCCGCGCTCGTGGGCGGGCCGCTCCTGCTCTGGGGACTCTGGCGATATCGCACCCTGCCTGGTGTGCTTGGGCTGTGCGTGCCCTCGATCATGGCCTGCGGCGTGCTGCTCGCCCACCACCATGCCCTGTCTGGTGATGCCCTGGCCTTTCCCATGAACGCCTACCTCGAGGGCTTTGTGGGCGACCGACCCGGCTGCAATCGCCTCGGCTTCGGAGCGGACGTCGGCTGCCACCCCACGGCGGGAAGCTGGGGCCACAGCCCGGGCAAGGCGCTGGGCTTCTCTGTCGACAGTGCCGCCCGCCTCGACCGCTTCCTCGTCGGCGTGCCGCTGGGTGGACTGCTCGCGTTGCTGGGTGCGTGGCGCCTGCGCACCCGGCTGCTCCCGGCGCTGATCCTCGGTGTGCTCGTGGTGGGTGGCTACGCGCTCTATTGGAGCCCTGGTGCGGCCTATGGGGCTCGCTTCTGGCACCCGCTGTACCTGGTGCTGCCCACCCTGACTGCAGCCGGACTGGTGTGGCTGGCGGGCCGATGGGCGCTGCCCGTGCTGGTGGTCGCGACCCTGGGCGGCGGCAGTCGGCTTCTGCCCGATCTCGCCAGCGGGTTCTGGTGCGTGGACGATGGCCTGGTCGAGCTCTTGGAAGCCGAGGGCATCCACGAAGGCCTCGTGCTCCTCGCACCTTACGGCCAACGCGCCGAGAGCTGGCCCGCGCTCGGTGTCGACCAGGCCGCCTGCAATCCCACCCTCGAGGCGGGAGACGGCATGGCCTTGAATGATCCGGCTCGACTCCAGGGCGGCCTCCAGGTGCGCCTGGCCCCGGCGGACGACACCGCCCTGGATGCCTTCCGAGATGCCCACCATCCCGGTGTGCCCGCCTGGCTCGTCGTTCACGACATCGCAGCCGACACCCGCACGCTCCAGGCCCTGCCCCCACGCCCCTGAGGCTGGGCGTCAGTCCACGTCGTCCAGAGGCTCCATGTCCGGGTCCGGGTCACCCACGGGAATGCCCCGAACGTGGAGGTCGAACCAGGCGGCATCCCAGGCCATCTTGGCAGCCCGGTGCTTCCACTGAGACAGGCCGTGGCCTTCGTTCGGATAGATCAGCAGCTCGCTGGGCACGCCCAGGTAGAAGTCGAGGGCCCGGTGCAGGGCCAGGGCGTGCGCGGCGGGGACACGGGGGTCGTTCTCGCCCACGTGGATGAGGGTGGGCGTGACGATGCGGTCGGCCGTGAACAGGGGAGACGCCGACTGCACCTCGGCGGGCTGCTCCCAGGGCAGGCCCTCCATGTAGTTGACGACGTGGCCTGGCGTGTCTTCGGTGGCCCACTGCAGGGTCTGGTCGAAGACGCCGGCGCCGCTGCTGGCCGCCTTGAAGCGGTCGGTCGTGGCGATGAGGCAATTGGTCAGGTAGCCGCCGTTGCTCCAGCCCATGACAGCGAGCTGCGCGGGGTCGGCGATGCCGGCGGCGACCAGTGCGTCCACGCCAGCCATGATGTCAGCGACCTCGATGTCGTTCTCACGTCCGACGAGATCGGTCAGGAAGGTGTCGCCGTAGCCGAGCGAGCCTCGGTAGTTGGGCGAGAGCAGGGCCCAGCCGCGGGACGCGAAGACGCCACGGCCGCCGGAGTCGATGCGTCGGGCGGCATGGGTGGACCATGTGGGTCCGCCGTGCAGGTGGATCACCGTGGGCAGGGGGCCGTCGGCCTCGGTCCAGCCGGGTGGAAGCTCGAGCACGCCCTCCACCTCGACGCCGTCGGGCGCGGTCCAGATGAACGTCTTCACCGACGGCAGCACCCGATCGCGGAGCTGGGGGTTCAGATCGCTGAGGACGGGGTGAGGGCCGCCTCGGTCGGGGAGCCTCACCAGCGTCACCTCGGGGGTGTTGTCTGCATCTCCCTCGACCGTCACGAGGCCCCGGCCGGTGAAGGCGGCCCGCCACACCGTGCGGGCACCTGGCGTGAGCAGCCGCGAGGGGAGGGGAGCGTCCACGTCCTGACAGCGCACCTGGATGGCTGCGTGGTCGCTCGCGGTGAAGCAGAGCTCCGAGCTGTCCCCTCGGAATTGGAAGCTGCCGCCGAGCATGCTCCAGTCGCCGTCCCTTGGCAGGGCAGCCACCGTGAGCCCTCCGTCTTCAGCCACGGTGGCCACCTGCGCCGTGCCAGGG
>JAERSX010000178.1 GCA_016845285.1 Deltaproteobacteria bacterium
CGTCATCGGCGCCTACGGTCAGCCCCTGCCGCTCACGCCCAACATCGACCGCTTCGCCAAGGAGTCCCACTTCGTCAAGCACGCGTGGACCCAGTACACCTGCACCACGCCGAGCTTCGTGTCGTACATGCTCAGCCAGTACGCCCGCACCCACGGCTACACCTTCTCCATGGACAACTCGGCCGACCGCATCGAGACCCTGGGACACGGGGTGAAGACCCTGCCCGAGATGCTGCGCGACGATGGCTACATCACCGCCGGGATCTCAGCCAACAACCGCATCCGTCCCGCCCTCGACGTCACCCGTGGCTTCGAGTCCTGGGCCGGGCCGGGGACCGACGAAAAGGTGGTGGAGCTGGCCCTGGCCGACATGGCCACCTGGTCTACCGACGGCGCCCCCAACTTCCTCTACGCCCACCTCATGAACACCCACGTGGCGCTCTACCCCTCGGAGGCCGCCCAGAAGGCCGCCAAGGTGGACGTCGAGGTGCCCGAAGGCGGCATCCACTACTGGGCCCACAGCAAGGTGAAGATGGAGACCCCCGAGCTCCACCGCAAGATGTTCCGGGACGCCTACCTGGCCACCGCCTACGACGCAGACCAGGACTTCCAGAAGCTCCTGGACGGCCTCCAGGCCACCGGCGAGGCCGACAACACCATCGTCGCTTTCTTCAGCGATCACGGCGAGCTGCTCGGTGAGCACGAGCTCATGGGCCACGGCAACTATGTCTGGGAGCAGCTCACGGCCGTGCCGCTCATCGTGCGCACCCCGGGTGCAGGCAGCAGCGTCATCGACGACCGGACGGGCCAGCTCATCGACCTGGCGCCCACCGTCATGGAGTACATCGGCCGCAAGGGCGACATCCCCACCGGCTGGCAGGGTGAGTCCTTGCTGGGGCCGGCGAGCCGCAGCATCAGCGCCAGCGAGCGCCAGGACGAGATCGCCTTCGCGGCGGGGGGCCCCTACAAGACCATCGAGGCCGAGAGCGGCGGGCTCAAGGGCGCCTACGACCTGTCCCAGAGCACCGTCGAAGACAGCGACCTGGGTGCCTCCCACGCGTCCATCGCCCCGCTGACCCAGCAGGCCTCGGCATGGCGCACGGCCCACCCCGTGGGCGAGAACCAGGGCGAGAAGCTGCAGGTGTCGCAGGAAGAGGTCGACGAGGACCTCGAGCAGATGCGGGCGCTCGGCTACATCGAGTAAGGGACTCGCGCCTGCCTCGAGCTCAGGGCTCCACTCGTACCTTTCCCTCGGCCTTGGCGGGCTTCTTGGCCTTGGTGGGCTTCTTGGGCTTTGTCGACAGTGGATTCTTCAGGCCATCAAGCCCCTTGTCGACGAGCTTCTCGGGCAGCACGCCCTTCGTGGCTCCCTTCAGGGGATCACCCACCACCTTGTCCACCGCGCCATTGATCGGTGCGTCGAGCGAGTCTCCGAGGAGGCCCTGCCCAGCCTCCTTGATGACATCGGTGTACTCACGCTGCGTCTTGGGCTGCTTGACGTTCTTGCCCGTCCGAATGGCCTCTCCGACATCCTCCATGCCCGAGGTGTTGAGGTCGCTGAGCTGCTCGGACATCTGCAACATCCTCTGGAACTGCTTGACCGGGGCACCCTTGGGCGCCTGCGACGGCAGGAGGCCCTCCACAAGAGACCAGACCTTGGACTTCAGCTGCTCCCAGAGTCCCGGCTCGCTCGACTTCTCGTCCTTGCCCCCGCGACGGGGAGCCGAACGCTGGCTGTCCCTGCCCTTCATGGGTCGCTCGCCCGTCATGACGTCCGTCAGCCAGTCCGAGGCGTCACTGCACGGAATGCTCTGGTCTGCCCTGGACTGCTCCATCATCATGGTGGCCATCTCGTTGCCACCCCCCGCCGCAGCCTGGGCCGACAGCATGCCCCTGGCGCCACCCGCGCCCTTCGCAGCCAGGCCCGTCAGCTCCGGCGCGGCCTCCCGGTCCGGTGACAGGGCATCGAGCCGAAGCCCGTCCAAGCTCTGCTCGGGTCCACGCTTTTGGTAGCTCATGGCCATGGGTCGCTCCTCGGTGACGTGTCTACGGAAAGCCACACCCGCGACGGCTCTGTCCGTCCGGATGGCTCGTTCAGAAGTAGTGCTCCTCACTGAGCTCTCCACGACACATCGCGTCACAGAGCTGTGTCGCCCCAGCAGCGCTCTCGTGAGACGGTCCCCGAGCTCCCCCCGACCAGGTCAGTCGCTACCGGCTGACAAAACGCCTGGGTGTGAGCCCCAGCCACTGCTCGACGGCAAGGCCCCGAGAGGGGCCAGCTGACTCCCACACTCCAGCGCGACAGGGTGCGCAGAGTCAGACGGTGGGAACGGCGATGGCCCGTCCTGGGTAGGACTCGCTGAGCACGTTCCAGCTCGCCACCATCTTCTGCAGGTCACGGCCTGGCACCGTGAAGCCACGCTCTCCCTCCACGAAGCCCCATGGGCGCGGTCCTCGGCAGTACTCGACGTAGTCCTGCAGGCTGCGCAGCGTGATTCGTTGCACAGCGAACCGCTCTGGCGTCGCGCCCATCAACGAGACGGGGTCGAGGGTGTGGCAGATGTTGATGACGCGGACCTGGGCTTCTGGACCGAGCTCGAGCAGGCGCCGCGCCAGGTCGGTGGTCTCGGCCATGGTGTCGTCGTCTTCGCCGGGAAGGTTCAGGGAGAAGAACGCGAAGAGGGACAAGCCTCGGCTCACCAGCTCAGCGGCCGAGTGCAGCAGGGCCTCGTTGGAGAACCGCTTTCCGTGGTGTCGCCGCACCGACTCGGACCCAGAGAGCGGCGTGATCGCCACCTCGGTGTGGTCCAGATCGGATCCAAGGGCCAGCGAATCCAGCAGCGCCTCGGACGGCAGCTGAAAGGACTCCACATAGAGGCCGGGCCGAAGCGCTCGTCGGTGGAGGGCATCGAAGAAGGCCGTCCGATGGGCTCGGCCCAGCATGTCCGGGTCGAGGGTGAGGGAGACCTGGTCGATTCCCCGCCCGAGCAGGCGTCCGATGTCGCTGGCGATGGCATCCGGCGACCTCCGGATGACCTTTCGCAGCCCCGTCAGGGCCTCGTGCGCGCTGCGACCACCGCCACAGTAGCTGCAGTCGAAGGCACAGCCGCGCCCATTGATCAGCCATCGCCCACGGCCACCCCACGGGCTCTGTGGTGGATACGAGTAGACCATCCGCTCGTAGGCCAGCGCGTTGTCCAGGAACCCGAGGTCCACACCGTTGGATTCATCCAGCAGCGCGCACGAGGTGCTGCTTGCTCTGCGCCCATCGACGGGTGAGCCATGGGTGTCGCGGACCGTGACATTGGGGACCTGATCCAGCCTGGACTCCGGGCGAGCCGTGGCGCACGAGGCCAGCCCGAGCACGGACTCCTCGGCGTCACCCCGCACCACCACGTCGATGGCGGGACACAGCTGCATCAGCTCGTGGGCGAACCGGGTCGCCGTGAGCCCCCCGACGGCGACCAGCGCGTCGGGCCACACACGCCGGGCGCAGGCGACGAGCTCGACCACGGCGGCCGCATGCTCATACCAGTGCAGGTCGATGAGCAGCAGCGCGGGAGCGCCCTGGACCTCCATCCACGTCGCGGCGCGGAAGTCAGGGGCGAGCATCTGCTCCACGGCGACGTTGATCCCACGAACGGTGAAGCCCGCAGCCAGGAGTCGGTTTGCGTGGGCGACGAGACCGGCCGGCATGACGGGGTAGGTCGCCCGGAAACCCCTCGCGCCGGGTCCCTGTGCGGGCGGTGCCGCGCTGGGATGGATGACGATGACCTCTGTCTGGTCGGCGGTTCCCATGATGACGTCGAGCCTACCCTGCAGAGCCGAACGACGTGAGCCGAGACCCGTTCCAGAGAGAATGGGAGCCTCTCCAGCGTCCAATTACAACCACTTGAGCTGGTCAATTCAGCGGGGACGCGCGGGTGGAGCCGCGTTGACCGTCTCGAGGAGCGAGCCCATGGTCCGGAGTGGACCTCGGACGGCGTCGGACGGCGGCCCATCGCTGATCGCCTCCTCGGAGAGGGCACCCCGCAGGTCCTGGGCAGCAACGGAGAAGGCCTGCTGAAGCCCGGCCCCATCATCGAGCTGACGGAGAGAGACGCAGAACCTGAACTGCTCCACATCCCGAGGGCGGCCCCGGTACTGGATGGACGACACCGCCTCACCGACGCTGTCGGCCTTCACCCCGGCTTCGAAGGACTCAC
>JAERSX010000179.1 GCA_016845285.1 Deltaproteobacteria bacterium
CCGCACAGCGGGAACCTGCGCCCCGGATCTGTCGGTTCGGATCACAGGCATCCCCCACGAAGTCGTCGTTGCTGTCTTCCTGGTCGGGATTGGCCACGATGGGGCAGTTGTCACAGGCGTCGCCGACGCCGTCTCCGTCCCTGTCCTGCTGACCCGGATCGGGGATCTTCTCGCAGACATCGCAGACATCGCCCACCCCGTCGCGATCGACGTCGCCTTGGGCTGGATCGTTGATGGCTGGACAGAGGTCGCAGGCGTTGCCCCAGCCGTCGTCGTCGATGTCTTCCTGCAGGGGATTGTAGTCGTCCACACAGTTGTCGCAGTCGTCGCCCGTGGCGTCGAGATCGCTGTCGAGCTGTGAGGGGTTCTGGTCGTCCGGGCAATTGTCGCAGACGTCGCCGACCTGGTCACCGTCGCCATCGAGCTCGTCGGGATCGAAGTCCTCGGGACAGCTGTCGCACTTGTCGCCCACGCCGTCGCCGTCGGAGTCGGCCTGGCTCTCGTTCTGCACGTAGGGACAGTTGTCACAGGCGTCGCCCACATAGTCCCAGTCTTCGATGTCCTCGGACTCGTACTGGTCGGGATCGTAGTCCTCCGGGCAGATGTCGCACATGTCGCCCACGCCGTCGGCGTCGATGTCGGACTGGTTGGGGTTGTAGACCAGCCAGCAATTGTCGCAGGCATCACCGTAGATGTCGCCGTCGCCGTTGCCCTGGGTCGGGTTCTCCACCTCGGGGCAGTTGTCGCAGACATCGCCCACGTTGTCGCAGTCTTCGTCGGCCTGGTCGTCGTTCTGGATCTCGGGGCAGTTGTCGCACTCCAAGATCACGATCAGGGTGGGGGCATCCTCGGGGATGGCCACCTCAGCGACCACGAGTCCGTCATCGTCGAGGTCGTAGCCAGCGGTGGGGTAGTCACAGCCGAACATGTCGTAGAGGACGTACCAATCGGCGGTGGGGTACGGGTTGTCGGCGTCGTCGACGTTGCTGGCGCAGGTCGGGTCGGACAGGTCGATGGCCGGCTCGAGGCTCGCCTCGATGCCGTTGCAATTGAGGTCCTGTACCAGCTCGGTCTTGCAAGCCTGGGCATCGGCCGGCTGGCTGGCAAGGGCCAACACGAACAGCAAGCTCACTGCTCCTCCAGGTCGATCACGTCGTCGTCCTCGTCGTCGTCCGACGGCGGGGTCTCGGCGCGGATGATCTCGCCGCGTCCGAATTCATCGATGAGATCACGGTCGACCTCCTCTTCGTCGTAGTCGACATCGAAGTCATCGACGTCGAGGGTCTCCGCGCCGCCGCCCAGGTCGAGGTCCTCGTGGGCCTCGCCGCCCATGGGCACGCCAGTGGGCGAGACGGTGTAGGTCTCCACCTCGAGGATGCCATCGGTGGGCGAGATCGCGGGGAGCTCGCCCTGGCGATCCGGGTCCCCGCCGTCCCACGGTAGCTGGGCCAAGGGCGAATAGGTCGGGGTCAGGTCGAGCGGGCCGAGCTGATGCACGATGTGGAAGTCCACGCGGCGGTTGTCGGCCAGCTCCCCCTCGCTGCTGCCCGCCGTCCGCGGCACCACCTCGCCCATGCCGCGGTAGCTGATGCGATCAGGGTGCACTCGTCCGCGGATGAGCTGCTCCCAGATGGCTCGGGCACGGCGAATGGACAGATCGTAGTTGTAGGAGAAGCTGCCCTCTTCGCTCGCGTGGCCCTCGATGACCACGTGCACGATGCGCGCGTTCTCGTTCAGCAGACCAGCCACCTGGTACAGGACCGGAAGCGACTCCGGCAGGATGCGGGCCGTGTTGAACTCGAACTGGATCGGCTCCCGGATCTTGATTCGCTCGCCCTCCACCTTGGCCAGCTGACCCTCCCGCCAGGGCTCCTCTTCGGGCTCGGGCGGGTCATCGGGGATCTCGATCTCCGGCGGCGGATCGGTGATCACCACCGCTTGCAGCGGCTCGGGCCTCTCCTCCCGGGGAATGCTGCCCACCCAGGTGAGTCCCACCAGCACGCGCTCCTGGGTGGTGCCGTAGCCATCGCTCCAGCCCGTTCCCAGGCCCACATCGAAGAGCAAGGGCTCGATGGGCCGGAGCTGGACACCGAGGACGCTCTCCGCCGGCGTCTCGGCGCCGCCGCTGAAGGGCGCAGCCAGCCCCGTCCGCACCAGCGTGAGCACGTAGGGAGAGAGCACATCCTCGATGACATCGAAGCGCAGGCCGACCGCGCTGTGCAGCTCGCTGCCCAGGGTGAAGTCCTCGGCCGTCTCCACATCGGTACGCAAGGTGGGGCCCACGTCGACCAGTGCGTCGAAGCGGCCGAGGTCGAGGTGGGCCAGCAGCGCAGCGCCTGTGCGCAGGTTGTCTTCGCCCGACCAGGCGGCATCGCGGCTCGTCGGGAAGGTCAGGTCGATGCGCAGACCCAGGCCCACGGGGCCCAGCGCCACGGCGCGGACGGTGGCGCCCAGCCCGAGATCGCCGGTGCCGAAGCCGCTGGCAGCGAGCTCGGGCACGTCGGTTCCCACCTGGTAGTAGGTGGGCAGGACCAGGCGCACGGAGAGCTGCTCCCTGGCGTCATAGGCAAAGCCCAGGTGGGTGCCCACCCGGTGCTCGATGATGGTTCCGACCTCCTGCTCGTGCTGGTAGAGCACGAGGGGATCGTGCTGGTACTGGCTGGCGACACCGACCCTCCAGCGGCCGGCTTCTCGTACAAAGGGGCTGTCCACGCCCACCAGGCCCGACGAGCTGAAGCTCGGCCGAAGCAGCTCGATGTCGGTGGAGTAGCCGTTCGCGGCCCACGCCGATGGAGCACCGAAGGCCACGACGGCCCCCATGGCGCCGGACCGAACCGTCGAGACCCACCCGTCCATTCACCTTCCTCCGCACACACGACCATGACAGCGAGCTTTTCCACCCGCCAGGGCCCCAACATACACCCACAGACGCTACCCTCAGGCAGACCCCTTTCTCGAGGAACCCCATGACGCGCCATTTGCTCGGCCCTGCCGCGCTCGGCCTGATGGGCCTCCTGAACCTGCCAGCCTGCGACACCTCCGAAGACGATGCGCTGTCCAC
>JAERSX010000180.1 GCA_016845285.1 Deltaproteobacteria bacterium
CGACGTGGACGCCGCCGAGGCCTGGGTGGTGGGGGACGACTACGGTGACGAGCTCGGCCACGCCCTCGCCGTCAGCCCCTCCTTGCTCGAAGGGCCCAGTCCAGCGGTGGCTGTCGGGGTGCCTGACGAGTCCGATCTGCTCGGTCTCGCCGGCGCTGTGCTGCTCTTCCAGGGGGGCGGTGGCGAGTGATCGATCGCGGATGGGCCACCTGGCTGGATAAGGTGCGCCGAACAGGTTGAATCATGCGTGCCTCGCTCCTCTCCCTGGCCGGCCTCGTGCTCGTCGGCTGCCCTTCTACCGGCCCCGGTCCCGGCGGCGTCGTCGACCTCGACGGCGATGGCTTCGGGCTGTCCGTCGACTGCGATGACCTCGAGCCTGCCATCCATCCCGATGCCGACGAGATCTGCGACGGCGTGGACAACGACTGCGACGACCAGGTCGACGAGGAGGACGCCCTCGACCCGCTGACCTGGTACGCCGATGCCGACGGCGACGGCTATGGCGCCGAGGCCTACCCGCGGGAGGCCTGCGAGGCACCGGCCGGCCATGTCGACAACGCCGACGACTGCGACGACACCAACGAGCGACTCAGCCCGGATGGCGAGGAGCGCTGCAACGGCGCGGACGACGACTGCAACGGGGTCGTCGACGATGACGCGGTGGACGCCCGGACCTTCTACCTGGATGCGGACGACGACACCTGGGGTGATGGCGACGAGAGCGGCGAGTACTGCAGCGAGACGGTGCCCGAGGGGTACGTGTCTCGCTACGGTGACTGTGACGACGACGACGACACCGTCAATCCCGACGCGACCGAGGTCTGGTACGACGGGGTCGACTCGGACTGCAACGGCGAGAGCGACTACGACGCCGACGTCGACGGCTACGACGCCGATGCCTGGGGCGGCGATGACTGCGACGACGAGACGGAGCTGGTCAACCCCGGTCGCGACGAGCGCTGCGACGAGATCGACAACAACTGTGACGGTGAGATCGACGAAGACGGGGCCCTCGGCTCGTTCCTGGTCTACGAGGACCACGACGGCGATGGCCAGGGTGATCCCGACCTGGGCACCTACACCTGCGATCCGCCCCCCGGCACCGTCGACAACGGCGACGACTGCGACGATGACGACCTGGACGTCTACCTGGGCGCGCCCGACACCTGGTACGACGGCGTGGACTCCGACTGCGACGGAGCGAGCGACTACGACGCGGACGGCGACGGCTACGACGCGGAGGCCTACGGGGGCGGCGACTGCGACGACACCGACGCCAGCGTGCTCCCCACCGACTGGTACGCGGACACCGACGGTGACGGCTACGGCGACTCCTCCAGCTCACTGGCCTCGTGCGAGGAGCCCGATGGCTATGTGCTGGTCGACGGCGACTGCGACGACGCCGACGATGAGGTGAACCCCGATGCCACGGAGGTATGCGGCAACGGGGTGGACGACGACTGCGACGGCACGGCGATCGGCTGCTCCCTGGAGGGCGACTACGACCTGTCGGATGCGCCCGTCTGGTTGGATGGCCTCGACACCGACGACCGCGCGGGCACCCGCCTCGGTGGCGGCGACCTCGACGGCGACGGACAGATCGACGTCGTCGTGGCGGCCCCGGAGAACGGAGTCGGCCCCAGCGATCCCGGGTCGGTCTACGTGGTCCTGGGGCCTCTGTCGGCCAGCAGCAGCCTGTCGGATGCGCTGACGGTCACCGGTGACGCCAGCGGCGACAAGCTCGGTCTCGGCATGGCGGTCTTCGACTTCGACGGAGATGGCCAGGACGATCTGGCCGCCGGCGCGCCCGGGTCCGATATCGACAGCACGAACGACGGCGGCGTCTACGTCTTCTTCGGCCCCCTCAGCACCAGCCCCGACCTCGCCGATGCAGGGGTCGTGGTCAACGGAGAGGGGGGCAACAACGCGCTGGGCACCGGGCTCTCTGCCGGTGGTGACCTCAACGACGACGGCGTGATCGACCTGGTCTTCGGTGCTCCCACCTACGACGCCGACAACACCAACGACGGGGCTGCCTACATCCTGTGGGGCTCCACCACCGGCAGCCTCGGAGCGGGCGACGCCGATGTGGCCATTCACGGCGAAGAGGCTCGCGGCGAGGTGGGCTTCCGAGTGGCGGGTCTGGGTGATGTGGACGGTGACGGGTTCGACGACCTGGGTCTGACCGAACGTCGTGGCGACGGCGAGCAGACCGACAGCGGCGTCGTCTGGGTGCTTCTGGGTCCGGTCACCGCTGATCTGGCCGCAGACGATGCCGACGTGGCGATCCCCGGCTTGTCGACCGGCGATGCCCTGGGAACGGCGCTGATGGGCGGTGTGGACCTCGACGGCGATGGCACCGACGAGGTGTTGGTGGGCGCCCCCGGAAGCGACCTGGGTGGCTCCAGCGCGGGGGCGGCCTGGCTGCTCCACGGACCCTTGAGTGGCACCGTCGACCTCTCCGGCAGCAGCAGCGCCGTCACCCGATTCCTCGGCGACGACTCTGGAGATCAGGTGGGCACCGGCCTCAGCCTGGGTGGAGACTTCGACACCGACGGCACCGAGGACCTCTGGATCGGTGCGCCAGGCGTCGACTCGGTCAGCAGCGGGGCGGGGGCGGCCTACCTCTTCTTGGGTAGCGTCTCCGGCAGCCTCACCATGACCGATGCCGCAGGATCCATCAGCGGCGAGGACGTGGGCCAGGACGTCGGCTACGCGCTCGCTGCTCCGGGGGATGCGACGGGCTCCGGCTACCCGGACCTCCTGATCGGCGCTCCCGGCTACAGCGATCCTGGCTCGGATGCAGGCGCCGCGGCCCTATTCTCGGCCGGCGAAGGTCTTTGATGGCCTCGGGACGGTAGGCTCTGCTCATGTCGACCTCTGCCGATCGCCGCTTGATCCACCTCCTGACCAAGATGGAGGCCCTCCACGCCTCCGATGTCTTCCTCACCGAAGGCAAGAAGCCCGGGGTCCGCATCGATGGCTCCGTGCGCATCGTCGCCGACATGGAGCCGGTGGCCAGCGAGGAGCTCGAGGCCCTGCTGGCTCGGGCCGTGAGCGAGAAGCGCATCGGTGAGTTCGAGCGCCACGGTGACCTCGATGTGGGCATGTCGCTCAAGGCTGGCAGTCGCTTCCGGCTCAACTGGAGCCGTCAGCAGGGCCAGCTCGGGTGTGTGATCCGGGCCGTGCCCAGCGGGGCCCTGGACCTGGAGAAGCTCGGGCTGCCATCGGTCATCGGCCGCTATGCCAAGTTCAATCGCGGCTTGATCCTGGTCACGGGAGCCACGGGCTCGGGCAAGACCACCACGCTGGCCGCCATCGTTCACCGCATCAACAGCACGCGTCCGGTGCACATCGTCACCGTCGAAGATCCCATCGAGTACGTGCACCGGGACCTCAAGGCCAGGGTGAGTCAGCGCGAGGTGGGCTCGGACACCCAGAGCTACCAGGTGGCCTTGCGCCACGTGGTGCGCCAGAGTCCCGACGTCATCGTGGTGGGTGAGCTTCGGGACGTCGACAGCGTGGGCGTGGCTGTGAGCGCTGCCCTCACCGGACACCTGGTCCTCGCCACCTTCCACACCGCCGACGTGGTCCAGACACTGCAGCGGGCGCTCAGCTACTTCCCCGAGCATCAGCGGGTGCAGGCTGCCGTCGACCTGTCGCTCTGCCTCAACGCCATCGTGTCGCAGCGACTCGTCCCCACCAAGGACGGCAAGGGCCGGGTGCTCGCCTGCGAGGTGCTCACCGTCACGCCGGCCATCCGCAAGCTCCTCCGGGAGCAGCGCCTCGAGGAGATCGGCGACCAGCTCCGCACGAGCCGCAGCACCGAGGTCCAGACCTTCACGACATCTCTGCTGAGCCTGCTCAAGTCGGGCAAGATCCACCACGACGTGGGCATGGCCTACTCCAGCAACCCCGACGAGTTCGCGCTGTACGCCAAGGGCATGTCGACGGGAGCCGACACCTTCGAGACGGGGGTGGGCAAGGCGAGCGGCCTCGACATGCGAGATCTGCTCACCCGGTCCATGGATCGAGAGGCGAGCGATCTGCACCTCACCGTGGGCCGTCCGCCCATCATCCGGGTCTCGGGGGCGCTCGAGGCCATCGGCCACCTGCGCTTGTCCGACGCCGACATGCGCATGCTGCTCTACTCGATCATGACGGCACGCCAGCGAAGCGTCTACGAGATCGAGCGCGAGGTGGACTTCAGCCTCGCCATCGACGGTGGACGCCGCTTCCGAGTGAACGCCTACTACCAGAAGGGGCACATGGCCGCGGCCCTGCGGGCGATTCCCTCTACGCCGCCGCGGGCCGAAGATCTGGGTCTGCCCGAGATCATCTTGGAGCTGGGCAGCCGGCCTCACGGTCTGCTGCTGGTCGTCGGCCCCACCGGTT
>JAERSX010000181.1 GCA_016845285.1 Deltaproteobacteria bacterium
CACCTACGGCAACGTCGACACCGAGCGCAAGAGCCTCAGCTGGTGGTTCGATGGCTTCGACGCCGACACGAGCGATCTCTACGACACCGACTACGCCAGCTCCTGGGGCACCCCGGCCTGGACCTGGGACACGAGCGATGGCGTTTTGGAGACCGACTCCACAAATATGGACTACTTCCTGGTGGTGGACGACACGCTGCTCACCCTCGACGAGCCCGTGTACATCGAGGCCAAGGTCACCATCTACGACAACGATGCCATCGGCCCCATGCTCGTGGAGAGCGGTGGCAGCTACGTCACCGCCACAGCCAGCGACGACTACGATGGGGTCGCCCATTCCGGCGGCCAGGAGTGCATCCTGGAGAACACCTCGGTGCCCTCCGCCTACTACCAGGGCAGCTACCTCCTCGAGCTGGGCGATCTCGAGTCCCCGAATGGCACGGTGGTGGGCATGTACTGGGACGGCGCCGAGCTCGCCTATGTGCTGGATGGAACCGAGGAAGGCAGCGTCTCGCTCAGCGGCTACACCTTCACGGGCGTCGGGCTGTCGACCTACGCCAACTCCGGTGTCCCCGGTGCCGACGTCGAGTACCTCTTCGTGGGGCCCGAGCCCATCGACTTCGACCCCGAGGGGCTCAGCTCCGACGCCACGGCTGCGACCGGAAGCGAGAGCGCCTTCTGAACCGGCGACCGCCAGTGGAGCTGCCCGACGAGATGCGGCTCTTCGCCCGTGGCTGGCTCCACGGCAACGCAGTGATCGTCCGGGACCCCGAACCCGTGGTGATCGACACCGGCTACCACACCGGAACCGAAGAGCTCCTCGATGCCCTTCGCTGTTTCTGTGGCGGCACGGCGGTCGATCGGGTGCTGCTGACGCATGTTCACGCCGATCACGCCGGCGGCGTCGCCACGCTCGTGGACGAAGGCGCACCCCTGGTCTTCGCCCACCGCGACGCCCGCGACATCGTCAACGCCTGGGACGCCACCGCGCTCTGGCTCCACGGCACGGGTCAGGTGATGCCGCGCTTCACCGTCGATGTGGCCCTCGACCACGGGCAGAGCATCCGCTTCGCCCACCGTGACTGGCAGGTGATCCACACCCCTGGCCATGCCACGGGTGGTGTGTCGTACCTGAGCGGAGACGGTGTGCTCATCACCGGTGATGCGCTCTGGGAAGATGGGTTCGGGATCTTGAATCCATGGGTGGATGGCCCCGAGGTCGTGGACCAGGCGGCCCGGGCCCTCGATCGCCTGGCCCGCACCGACGCCCGCGTGATCATCCCAGGCCACGGCCCCGTCTTCAGCGGTCTGGATGCCGCCATCGATCGGGCCCGGTCTCGACTTGCCTACCTCCGGGAGCACCCCGAGCGGATGCTTCGACAGAACCTCAAGAACTGCGTGGGCTTCCTCCGACTGCTGCACCCTGACATGGGGGCCGTGGAGGTGCGGGCGGTGATCGAGTCGCTGGCGCAGGGAGCGGCGGCGCCCCCAGACATGGTGGATGCTGTCCTCGCCGGCGCAGGCTTGAGGCCGGGCTGAGCTGAGCTGCCGGTGAGAAAGCACGATGAACCCGGCGTAAGCACCCTCTGTGGCCCCACACTCCATCGGCGTGCACCGGATCGGACGCTGGATCCTCTCGGGCCCGGGGTGTCCTCGCTGGCGGCGGGCTACGTGCCCCTGCAAGGGGATCCCGAATGGACGACGCCACCCTCGCCGGCCTGCGCGCAGCCCTCGCCGCTTCGCCCGACAACCTGCCGCTCCTGGGGATGATCCTGGGAGGCTTGGCCGAGCGAGAGGCCCACGAGGAGGGCCTGCGTCTGCTGGGCAGCCATGCCCCCGACGACCTCGACCCGAAGGCGTGCATCGCGGCGGCCACCCTGCTGGCCCTCGCCGAGGAGCGGGAGCGCGGGCTGGCCTTCTACCGCTCGGCCGTCACCGCCGCGCCGCCCCTCGAAGACCGGGAGCTCGAGGCCCGCTTGAGCACGAAGCCTGCCGAGGTGCCGTCCGGCAAGCCGCAGCTCCGCGTGCTGTCCAGCGGCCGTCTCGAGGGTGAGGGTGGAGAGGTGGACACGCTCTTCGACAGCCCCCAGCAGACCGTCACCTTCGAGGACGTGGGTGGCCTCGACGACCTCAAGAAGCGCATCCGACGCAAGGTGATGCTGCCCATGCAGAAGCCCTCGCTGTTCAAGCGCTTCCGCAAGCGGGCGGGCGGAGGCGTGCTGCTCTATGGCCCACCGGGCTGTGGCAAGACGCTCATGGCTCGGGCCACCGCTGGTGAGTGTGGCGCCAGCTTCTTCAACGTGGCCATCAGCGATGTGCTCGACATGTGGTTCGGCGAGAGCGAGCAGAAGCTCCACGACATCTTCGTCAAGGCCCGAGAGAGCAGCCCCTCGGTGTTGTTCTTCGACGAGGTCGAGGCCATCGGCGGGCGCCGACGCCACTCCCAGTCCACCAGCTCGGCCAACCTCGTGAGCCAGTTCCTGAGCGAGATGGATGGCTTCGACGGCCACAACGAGGGCGTGCTCGTGCTGGGTGCCACCAACGTGCCCTGGGCCGTCGACCCCGCCTTCCGGCGGCCGGGCCGCTTCGATCGCGTGCTCTTCGTGCCGCCTCCCGACCGGGCCGCCCGCGAGGCTGTCCTGAGCATCCACCTCGCTGAGCGACCCCTGGCCGACGACGTCAAGGTGGGGCCGCTGGCCAAGAAGACCAGCGGCTACTCGGGGGCCGACCTGGAAGAGGTGGTGGAGACGGCCGCCGACCTCGCCATCGAGGCGTCCATCGAGGCTGACGCCGAGGTGCCCATCTGCCAAGCCCACCTGATCGAGGCGCTCTCCGAGGTGCGCCCCACCACCACCGAGTGGCTGACGACCGCCCGCAACTACGCCCGCTACGCCAACGAGGGCGGTCAATACGACGAGGTCCTCGACTTCCTGAGCAAGCATGGCAAGCGCTGAGCTCGGACGTCGTGGGGGAGATGGCGGTGGCTACCGGATCGCCGACGAGCCCCGCGCCGGTGGACTGGTCCAGCTCACGGTCAACCCGCTCTGGCCGCTGTTTGCCGTCATGTTCGGGGGCGCCTGGCTGAGCTGGCCCTGGTTCGTGGTGAATGGCTGGGCCATGGGCAGCCCCACGCGGGTCCGCGAGACCCTCTTCGTGGTGGCGGCTTGGGTGGGCTCGGTGCTCTTGCTCGTGGCGCTCCTCGTCGCCGGCGCCTCCCTCCCCGAGGGTGGCTTCAAGTACCTCTTCCTGCTGCACATCCTCTACAAGTTGGGCGTCACCTACCGGCTCTACGTCTGGCAGATGCGGCCCTTCCAGCTGCACCAGTACTACGACGGCCCCGTGCGCAACGGCGTCTTCATGGTGATCGCCGGCTACCTCCTGGGCGAGCGCCTGCTCCTGCCGGCGGCGGCCGAGCTCGGGGTCTTCGTCAAGTGGGTGCTCCAGTGAGGGAGGTCGGCCTGGCGACGATGTACCTGCGGAGCGGCAACACCGCGGCGGCCATCCACACCCTCAAGCGTGCCCTGACGCAAGATCCCGATCACGCCCAGGCCCACGCCATGCTCGCCCAGTGCCTGCTCCTCGACAAGCGGCTGCACGCCGCCGAGCTCGAGGCGAGGATCGCCCTCAGCGCCGACCCGGAGATGCCCCTGGCTCTGTACGCCCTGGGCCACATCAGCATCGCCCGACGACGCTTCGCCCAGGCGCGAGAGCACTTCGAGCAGCTCATCGCCCTCGAGCCGGACGACCCCACGAACCACCGGGCGCTGGCCCAGCTCGAGCAGCTCGAGGGCGACCCGGCCGCGGCCTTGGCCCACCTCGAGCGCGCCCGTGCGGCAGATCCGGAGGACGCCACGGTCTTGAGCGACCTCGCCGACCTGGCCTGTGCGCAGGGAGACCTGAGCCTCGCCAGACGGCACGCCGAGGCCGCCCTGGAGCTGGCTCCCGGTGACGCGGACTCCTTGATCAGCATGGGCAAGGTGCTGCTGCGCGAGGGCAGCCTCGAAGAGGCTCACCACCTGGTCGTGAGCGTGCTCCAGGTCAACCCCAGCCACGGTGGAGCCATCGGCCTGCTGGCGCAGATCAAGGCGCGACAGAGTCCGGTGCTCGGTCTCTGGTGGCGCTGGAACACCTGGATGCACTCCCTGGGAGACGGGCGCAGCATCGGCGTGCTCCTCGCCGGCTTCTTCGTCTACGCCGTGCTCTCCCTGGCCACGTCCGACCTGGGCCTCCAGAAGACCAGCGAGCTCGTCGACATCTTGTGGCTGCTGCTGGTCGTCTACACCTGGGTGGGACCCGTGCTCTTCATGCGCATGATCAAGAAGGAGCTCGGTGAGGTGGAGCTCAGCCGGGACTTCTGAGGGTCAGCTGCCCTCGAGGAAGAGGCCGCCGCCTGCACTGACGGTGGTCTTCACCTGCACCTGGCCGCCCCAGGGAGTGGTCCAGCCGGGGCTGTGGGTCACGGCGTGGAGGTCCAGGTAGGTGTCGAAGTGCTGCTCGTCGGGGTCTTCGTTGAAGGAGAACTGGGCGAGGGCGCTGCCGCTGACCTCGGTGCCCTCGTCGTGATCGGGGGCACAGTCGAGGAATTGGAAGGCGCTGCCGTTGTGGGTGCCGTTGTGGAGCTTGAGCTCGAGCTCGGGGGCCACGACCGTGCCGTCGGCCAGCACGGGGTCGCCGCCCTCCCGCTCCCAGCGCATGGACAGCGGCATGCCGGGCTCGAGGACGAACTGGTCTTGCTGGAGCTGTCCCTCGTCGGGGCTCAGCAGGGTCAGCTCGGCGCCCACCACCAGCACCTCCGGCACGGTGAAGGGGTCGGCGTGGCCGATCTCGTCAGGCACCACCAGGTCGAGGACCTCGCCGAAGGGGAAGGTGTCCACCGAGCAGTCGTCCAGCTCGTAGCGGAGCCGCCCGTCCTCGGCCTGGGTGAGGATGAGCGCCCACTCCGTGGTCTCGCCCAGCAGGTACAGCGTCTCCGGTCCGGCCAGCTCGCCGGACTCGTACCAGTTGTCCCCGTCGTCGCCCGGGTCTCCGCCGCCACCTTCGTCCGGGTCCAGCTCCTCGAAGACACAGTCACCGGGCGCGTCGGGGTCGTCGTCGCCAGTGCCCTCGTCGGGTGCGGGCTCGGTCTCTTCGGTCTCTTCGGTCTCTTCGAGGAGATGGAAGTGATGGAAGCTGAGCTGCACCTGGCAGCGGCTGATGTGGCTGCCCCAACGATTGCGCTGGAAGGCGGCGTCCAGCTGCACCGAGATCTGTCCCATGCCGTCGGCCTCGTCGGTGGCGCCGTACTCCGCGGGAGGCGTGGCGTCTTCGAGGCTTGTTCCCACGGGTAGGGGCGGCTCGGCGAAGGTCTCGACCAGGCTCAAGGTGGGGTCGACCACGTCGGCCAGGCCGTAGTCCACCGCACAGCCGGTCCACAGAGACCCGGAGATGACGAGACACAGCGCGACGGTGGGGGGGCGCATGGGGAGATGGTAAGGCCGTTCACCCGGTTTGGATCAAGCCTCGGGCTCACCACCTCCGATGACCGTGGCCCCTTCCTCCTTCTCGCGTGGCGGTAGCTGCACCGCGACATCGCCGTTCTCGGCCGCCGACAGCACGTACTCCACACGTCCCAGAGCACCGTCTTCCGACCACTGTCCGAGCTCGATGAGCTGGACCACGCGCTTGTCGAGCACGGTGCGGGCGGCCAGCTCGGCGCGGTTCCAGCCCAGGGCCTTGCGGCGCTCCTTGACGCTCATGGGTGTCCTCCGTGGGGGCAGCTTAGCGTCCTCGGCGCGTGGGATCCTGCTCGCGGCTCACCGCGCCGAATTCGTGGCCGGTTCCCGCCGGTTTTTCGGGGTGAAGGTCCGCTATTGCTCGTCTGGTAGGCCCAGCACCGTCACCCGCTCCCGCAGGCCATCGGGCAGCCGCTTCGCGCAGATCTCCTGTGCCTCGCGGTGGGTGTAGCGAGCCGACTGGTGGGTGAAGAGGATGTGCTCGTTGTCGAAGAGCTCGGCTCGCTGGAGCACCTCGTCGAGGTGGATGTGGCCCTTGTCACGGGCATTCTCCACGCTCACCCGGTCGTCGAAGAAGGTGACCTCCATGACCAGGACCTTGGCGGTGCGTACCACCTCTTCGCGCTCGACCACGTCGATGCAGGTGTCCCCCGTGAACGCGATGATGGGGGTCTCCACGGCCGTGGTGACCTCCTCGCCGGCGAGGCGACGGTCGCGGATCTCCGTGCCTGGCAGGCCCTGGAGCTCGGGCCGCAGGCGGCGGGTGGTCTTCCACAGGGCGTAGCCGAGGGTGGGCACGCGGTGGATGGCGCGAAAGGGTCGAGCCTCCACGTCTCGGCCCACGCGGTGGTTGTCGCCGGGCTTCATACCGATGACCTCGCAGGCGAGATCGGAGCGATCGAGGCGACGCCAGGCGTCGAGCATGTCGCCGAAGGCTTCCACGTTCTCCTCGGGCATGAGGTAGGTCGGCGGCTTCATGCCCATGAGCCCACGGGTTGCGCAGTGGAAGACGGCGCCGCCCATGTGGTCGATGTGGGCGTGGGTGAAGAGGATGGTGTGCTGGGCCACAGCAGTGCGTGGGCAGCGCCCGATGTCGAAGGCGAGCTTGTGGCCGGGCAGCTCGATGCAGGTCTCGAGTCCGCCGACGCTGATGGCCCGGATCGCGAGGCCGCCGAGCTGGATCATCGCTGCCTCCGAGGCGCGGGTGCGGAGAGCGGACGGTCCTATCTCCCGGAGCCGTCGGTGGTGGGCTGGCGCCAGAGCTGGAAGTTGCCCCGGACCTCGATCTGCTCCCAGCCCGCGTACTGCATCTCGGCCTCCAGGTCGATATTGTTGGAGCCATCGATGGCACGTCCTGCGAAGTCGGGCACCCGGTCGTTCCGGTTGATGCTCGCCCAGCGCCGGCCGGTCTCAGGGGGGGCGGTCTGGATCCAGCTGCGGCACTGGTCACGCCCCTCCATGCGCAGCATGGGCGGGTAGGGCTGGGTGAGGCGAGGGAGGAGGGTGCTGGTGATCATCGCCTTCGAGCAGTCCCGGTAGAGATCGTCGGGACCGATGGAAGCCACGACGGCCTCGGCGAACTCACGCTCCGACAAGATGCGGGGGCTGCGCGAGAGCTCGGTGCTCTCGCTGCGCTCGGAGGGGTCGGTGAACCAGGCCCAGAGGCCGAGGCCCAGGACGGCGGCGGCGACCCCCCAGCTGGCGAAGCGTGCGGGCAGGGGCGTGGCCACCAGGCGCGCCAGCCCGACCGGTGCGCAGGCCGCGGCGACCACGGCGTAGGTGACCACGTAGCGGTCGGGGATGGGCATGGTGCGGGCCAGCAGGGCCAGGGAGGCCATGGCACCGATGAGGGCGAGACCGCCGAGGCTTCCGCGCCATCCGGCCTTGCCTGGCAGCAGCCCCAGGGCGAGCCCGAGGAGGGTCAGCAGGCCCCCGAAGGGCAGGTGATGGGGCAGCACCTTGTCGAGGTTGTAGGTCTGCAGCGCATCGCCGCAGGCGCTGCGGGCGAGGAGCAGGCTGTCCCCGTCGAACCAGCCCTGGCAGACGTCGCGAAGCTCGGCGTGGTGGCTGGCCCACCGGGCGATCACCTTCTTCTGGAAGGCCACCCGCTCCGGCCAGGTGGGGTCGGCCACCACCTCGAGCCACAGCGCGTCGTGAGACCAGGGCCCCACGGCCAGCCCGGCGCCGAAGAGCACGAGCCCGATCAGACGGGTGCGCCAGGTGACGGCCCCTCGGCTGAGACCGAGCAAGACGAGCAGCCCGCCGGCGGGCGCCAGGGCCATCAGCCGCAGATCGATGCCCCAGGCCAGGCCGCCGGCGATCCCTGCCAGCGCCAGCAGCCAGGCCCGGGGCGCCACGAAGCAGAGCCCGCAGAGACCGAGGAAGAGGCCGATGGCTCCGGCGCCCACACCGTAGTTGTTGGCCCAGTTGGCGAGGTCGGCGCCGTGGGCGGTCCAGGGCACGGCAGCCGCGGCGAGGCCCCCGGCCCAGGGGCCGGCGAGGCCGCGCGCGAGGAAGCCGGCCCCTGCACACAGCGCGAAGGCGGCCACCGAGGAGAGCACGATGGCGGCGTTGGCGTAGCTGCCCATGGACTCGCCCAGCCCGCCCAACATCCAGGCGTGCAGCGGCTCACGGAAGTTGTTGTAGCCGAGCTGCAGGCGGTGCCAGATCATCCAGGCGTTGTTGACGTAGTCGGTCCAGCCGTAGCCGTGCATGGTGTCGTCGAGGACGAAGGCGGCGCCCATCCACCAGCATCCCAGCCATCCCAGGGCGATGCCCACCACCAGGGGCAGCTCAGCGGACAGTCGGCGGAAGGTCGAGCTCAATCGGCGTAGATCCCTCCGTAGAGGCGTCCAGCAGGGTCCAGGCCGGCGCGGATGTCGGAGTGGAGTGCGTCCGCGCAGGAGTTGTACCTTGGATCGCCGGGCCGTTCGCCCCGGGCGATCTCCACGGAGCGCTGGAGGCTGGCGAGGCTGGCGCCGATGGGCACCCGCCAGGTGGCGAGAGGGCTGAGGGCGCTGGGGATCCCTCCCAGCAGCAGGGCCAGCAGCAGGCCGAGGGCGAGGGCCGGCCGGAGCGGAGCGATCCGGGACCAGCCCGACCACGCGCGCCAGCCTTGGTCAGGCGCGCCCAGCTGCCAGAAGGCGCGCCCGGAGGCGAGGGTCGCCCACGCCAGGCCGAGACCCAGGGCCAGCACGGGCATGGCGCTGCCGAGGAAGCGCGGGAAGCTCCGCTGCACATCGATGGCGCCCTTGAGGCTGACGAGCCAGGGAAGGGCGAGGCCCACGACCACCGCGGCGCGGACGAGTCGCCGCCGACCGAAGGCCAGGCCCGCGAGGGCCACCAGGCCGGCCCCCAGGCCGGGAGCGAGCCAGGGGACGGCGAAGCGGGCGCGGTTGATGGCACCGCCGCGAGCGTCACGCAGGGCGGTCGGCACGTGGCTCGAGCGCTCCGCGATGCCCATGAGGGTCGCCGGGATCTCCAGCGGGCTGCTCCTGCCCCAGACGTAGGTGG
>JAERSX010000182.1 GCA_016845285.1 Deltaproteobacteria bacterium
TGAGGCGGAGATCGGCGCGAACGCTGGCGTCGTAGGAAGGCTCGATGATCTCGGGTTCGGACGTGTCTTCTTCGGGCAGGGCGCCGCCAGGAACCAGGACGCCACCCGGCTGCACGGAACACGCTGCGACCAGCATGGCGAGGAGCGCTGTTCTCATGGTGTGCCGTACGCGTCGGTGAGGACGAGCTGCCGGAGCATCTCTTCGACGTTGCGCCCTTCATCTCGGAAGGCCGTCCACAGTGCGGTCACCTCGTCGGCCTCGCACGAGTAGGGGGCACGGGCGAAGACCCGCATCCAGAAGGTCTCCACGACGGTCTGGGAGAAGGCATCCGAGGCCACGGCCAGGCTCACCCAGGCCTCGGGGCCATCGACGGCCTCACCCATCAGGTAGCCGTCGATCTCGGGCACGAGCTCGGTGGCTCGGTCGTCGAGCCACACGCCGGTGGTGTCTCCGTCGAGATCGATGCCGTTGTAGCGGACCCAGGGATAGCTCAGGGGGTCGAGGGTGCTGTGGCAGAAGGCGCAGTCTTCCTGCCAGACCCCCTTGCTGTCGACATCGAGTGGTGCCTCCCAGGCATAGTCGCCTTCGGCTTCGTCGATGGGGTAGAGCCCTTGGCTGCGGGCCATGTCGAAGCCGAGGAGCTTCCGATACCAGTGGCTGGTGAGGTTGCGCGGCATGGCGCTGAACATGATGCGCATCGCCAGGGCGTACCGCGTGGTCATGATGCCGTAGCGGTACTCGGCCTCGAGGGGCTGGGCGTACTCCTCCAGCTCGTTGCGCGGGTCGTCCAGTGTCACGAGGATGCCCGACCCCGCAGGGGACTCCACCACCAGGTAGTCGGCCTGCATGATGTCGCCGGCGTCTCGGTCCCCCGACATCACGTACTGCCAGAGCCGCAGATCCCACTCCCAGTTGCCCAGGACGTTGATGTCCGTCGCAGGTCCGATGGGCTCCACCATGCCGATGGCCATCTCCCGGAGGATCTCAGCCCAGTACGGCGACTGGAGACAGAGGTCGAGGGTGTCGAGGAGCACGCCCTGGGGGTCTGCAGCCTCCTGGAAGGCCTGTCGCTCCTCGTAGCGGGGGCTTCGGCCGCAGAAGTCGAGCATCACACGCTTGTGGGCGAAGGCGTGGTCGTAGTCGCCCAGCGCCCATCCGTCGTTGTCGGTCTCTACCTGGTCGGCACACTCGGACTCGGTCTCGCTGTCCCAGCCCGGCTCCTGCCCGGCCACGATCTCGCTGAGGTTGTCGGTGCCATCGGCGTCGCTGTCCAGGGCCTCCACGGCGATGAGGGCTTCGGGCAGCCAGGTGACGAAGTCCTCGCCTCCACCGAGGCTCTCCAGGGCTTCGCTGATGTCGGAACCGTACGGGTTGTGGGTCGGGGGGCCGCTGAGGCTGTGGCAGGTCGTGCAAGCCACAGCTCCCGTGCTGCACGCGGGGGCGTCCGGGTAGGTCGCACAGAACAGGCCTGGGGCGTCGGTGCGCGCGTGAGCTGCGGAGGACGAGAGCAACAAGAGGCCGGCGCCGAGGGCGGGCCAGACGCTGCCGGTGCGGCCCCGCTCAGTTCGCATAGGGAATTTCGGTGCCCTCTGGGGCGCACAGCCCGATGCTGTCGGTGATGGAGAGGCACTCCTGGGCCTCTGGGCAGGTCGCTCCCTCATTGCACAACAGGAAGCAGACCGGGTGATCCAGGCCAGCCTCGTAGCAGAACGGCGTCACCAGCTCGGTGCCGTCTGGCGCTGTAGGGCAGCTGCCGTCATCACACCAGGGAAGGCAGATGCCGCTGTCGATTCCGATGAAGTCTCCTCCGAAGCAGGACGTCTCCGGGGGGCAGTCTGTGCCAGCCTCGTTGGGGTGGCTGCAGATCCCATAGTTGCCGCTGGTGCCGGACAGTCCACCCGCGCAGACCGGTGCATCGTCCAGCTCCCCCACTTCCTGGCAGGCGAGCTCTTCGGGGCAGGAGTCTGGCTCCCCACATTCCCTCGCGCAGCGACCGGCGCTGGTGCAGTGCAGGTCCACCTCCATCACGCCGTCGGGGTCGCACTCGCTGGCGCTCCCGTCCGGGTCACACGGGGGGGCACAGTAGGCGCCGTCGTACCCGGGGACCGTGGTGCAGGCGCTTCCCGGGTCGCACTCGGCCTCGGATGTGCACGGCTGATACGCGCGTGCTCCGAAGGGGTAGCAAGCGGAGTCGCCGGAGTCGCCGGAGTCGGCGGAGTCGCCGGAGTCGCCGGAGTCTTCGACGGCTGGGACGCCGCCTGGTCCTGGCGACCACGCAGTGGTGCCCAGGCCCTCGGAGGCCGGCACGTCGCAGGCGAGCAGTGTGAGGAGTAGCACCATGTCTGCGGCAGTCTATCCGGCTGGTGGTGGGCCGACCTGTGTGAGTGTCGGGCCTACTTCTTCAGGTCCAGTTCGCGGAGACGACGCGCGAGCTCGGCCAGTCGGAACGGCTTGCGTACCACGTCGAGAGCGCCGGCCGCGTGGAGAGCCTCGACCTCCCTGCCGAAGACTCGAGCAGTGCAGAACACCACAGGAATGTGTGCCAAGACCGGGTCTGCTCGCATGTGCGACAGGGTGGTCGGTCCATCCATTCCAGGCATCATCACGTCGAGGAGGACGAGGTCTGGGGGTGACGCGGCCATCATGGACAGGGCCTCGGCTCCATTCGCCGCGGTGTCGACCGTGTATCCGCCGATCTGCGCCAGGCCGTAGGAGACGATCTCGCGCAGGTCGGCTTCGTCGTCCACATAGAGGATGCGAGGGAGAACCTCGTCAGTGGCGGCATCGTCGGTCACGTGTACGCCTCCAAGGGTTCAGCCGCCGGCAAGGACACGAAGAACGAGCTCCCGCCCTCCTCGGGGCTCACGAGCCATACCTCACCGCCGTGTCGTTGCACGATACTCTTCACGATGCTCAACCCGAGGCCGCTGCCTCCATGGGCCATGGACACGCCCTCATCGACCTGCGTGAAGCGCTCGAAGACCCGATCGTGGAAGGCCGCGGGGATCCCGGGGCCCGTGTCGTGCACGCCGAAGAGCACGGCATCGTCGAGGACCTGCAGATCGAGGCTCACCTTGCCACCCCTTGGCGTGAATTTGAGGGCGTTGCTCAACAGGTTGCCGAGGACCTGTTCCAGTCGCCCCATGTCGCCGAAGACTCGGGGGATCTCATCGGGGAGGGGGGATGCGACCAGCGCGACTCCGTGATGCTCGGAGAGGGCCTGATGGGCGAGCACGGCCTCGGTGACGAGGGCACCGGGCTCGATGAGCTCGGCCTGAAGGGCAGTCGAGGGTTCTTCGAGCCTCTCGAGATCCAGGATGTCGTTGATCAGGCGGAGGAGCCGCTCCCCGTTGCTCGACGCCAGGGTGACCATGCGTGTCGCTTGGCTGCTCATCTCACCGCAGACCCCGGCTGACAGGAGCTCGAGGCTGCTCAGCACGGCCGCGAGGGGGGTTCGGAGTTCGTGGTTCACCGTCGCCAGGAAGGAGCGCTTCATCTCGTCCACCTCCTGACGGACCGTGATGTCGCGGACGACACCCAGCAGCGCGGGGCCCTCGGGGGTGGGGAAGTCGGTGACGGTCAGCTCCGCTGGAAAGCTGGTGCCGCTCCGTCGCCGAGCCTGGAGCTCCAGGCCGTGCAGGCCAGGGTCGCTCCAGCCCTCTCCGCGATGTGGCAGGCAGAGCGAGGTCGGGTCGACGAAGAGGGCCTCGATGGACGTGCCTTCCAGGCCCTCGTCGGGGGCCCCGAACATCTGGGCAGCTGCAGGGTTGGCCGTGCGGATGGTCCCGTCCAGGCTGGTGACCAGGATGGCATCCTCGGTGTACTCGAAGACGGCTCGCAGGAGACCCTCGCGTTCCGCCAGCTCGTCGGTGGTGGCCCGGAGCTGTGCCGTTCGCCTGGTGACCCGTTCTTCGACGTGCTGGGCGTGGGACACCCGTTGCCGCACCATGGCTGTGA
>JAERSX010000183.1 GCA_016845285.1 Deltaproteobacteria bacterium
GTAGCAGAGCGTGCTGCAGTCCTCTTCGGGCGTGGTGCGCAGGCAGACCTCGCCGAAGGTGGCTGCTGAGCGCTCCATCCAGGTGGCCTGCTCCGGGTCGTACGACCACAGGTCGTTGGTCTGCCCGCAGTCGGTCTTTCCGCCGAAGACCATCAGCTCGCTGCCGGTGAAGGCGGCCACACCGGCGTAGCGGCGCTCCGGAGCGTCGGGGTCGATGTCGGTGAAGTCGGCGGGGAAGTCACAGAAACCGTTGGCGTTGTTGGTCTGTACATCGCCCTCTTCGAGCATCGACCAGGCGCCGCTGCCCAGGTCGAAGGCCCAGACCTCGTTGGTGTTGCCCAGGGAGCCGTCGTCGTGGCCGGCCCAGAGCAGGAGGCGGTCGCCGCCTGCGTCGTGGACGAGGTCGCCCCAGATGCGGGCTTCTGGGGCGTCATTTCGGCCCGAGTGGAGCTCCTCCCAGTCGCCAGACGCGATGTCGAGCTCCCAGAGGTCTCCGAAGAAAGGCCCGAGCAGTGCGTTCTCGTCGGCTCCTCCGTAGGCCCAGAGCTTGGAGCCGTCGGCGGCCATGGCCATGCTGTGGAAGAGGCGATCACCGGCGTCCACGTCGTCGCCCACCTCGGTCCAGGTGCCGCCCTCGAGGTCGTAGGACCACAGCTCGGACGACGGCCGGTAGGTGGTGCTCGAGCCCGTGAGCTGACCGCCGTAGAGGTAGAGCACGTCGCCCGACACACCGATGGTGTGCATGGCCCGGGCGGCGGGGCCGTCCTCGTTGGGCAGCTCGGTCCAGGTGTCGGTCTCGAGGTCGAAGGCCCAGAGGTCGTCGTGGAGATCGTAGTTTCCGCTGTCGCCTTCGCGGCTGCGCCCACCGTGCACGATCATCTGGTTTCGCGCGGCGTCGAGGGTGGTCGCGAGGCGCGTACGGGCCGGGGGGCCGCCGCCGACATCGATGAGCTCGAAGTCACCGCAGTCGGTGTTGAAGGCCCAGGTCTCCTCGAGGAAGATGGGCTTGGGGATGCACGACTCCGGCATGCCCTCGTCGCCACCGAAGAAGACAAGGCGCTCCCGGGCCGCGTCCCAGACGCCGTCCTGTTCGGCACGGGGGGAGGGGACCGTGAAGTCGGCGTCGCTGCAGTCGACGATGTCCCAGGCGGTGTCGTCGACGTCTTCGTCGGACTTGTCGGTCTTGCAGGCCACCAGGGCCAGGGCGAGCGAGGCCAGGGTCATGGTCGCGTGGTGCACGGTGCCTCCGGGGCAGGAATGCGCCCGTGTATCCCGCCGCCTCGCCCGCTCAGCAACTCTCCGTTGGCCCAGGAGTCACTCGAGGGCGGGATCGAAGATGTCGATCTCGGCCTCCGCCGACACGGTCGCTCCGGTGCCGTCGGTGGCGCTCACCTCGACGGTGCTGTGCCGACCGTGGAGATCCTCGGGCTCGAGGTCGTCCTCAGCGATGAGGAACACCCCCCAGGCCTGGAGCGCGGGCACGCTGGGGTTGCAGCGCATGGTCACGTAGCGGCTGTTCTCGGCCCAGGGCTCACCGTCGAAGCGGCCGGTCATCTGGAAGGTCCACTGGGTCGAGGGGTCGAGGTGGACCGCCTCGAAGGCCAGGTTGACGTGGTAGCCGCCCTGTGGGCCGTGGATGAGCTCGGTCTCTGGGTCGGCCTCGAGGGACTCGAAGGCCAGCTCCCCCTTGCCGATGGTGATGCTGGGGGCCTCACCGGGCGCGCAGGGGTCGGTCATGGCCGAGTCGTCGACAGACTCGGTGCAGGCGAGGAGCCAGGGTAGGACGGCGAGAGGGCGCACCTCCGACCCGTAGCGAGAAAGCCGCACCGTCGCATCCCATCGCCTGGGCGCGTGGGGAGTGGGCCTCACCGGATCCTGCAGGCTGTACGTCGAGTGCGTGCTAGGCTCGGCGCATGTCCACGGAACACCCACCCGGCCCCTCGGAGCTCGTGTCTCATGGGGGGCGCGTCTACCACCTCGGGCTGGCGCCTGGTGAGCTGGCGGAGCGCGTCATCCTGGTGGGAGATCCGGCTCGGGCCCTGCGCGTCGCGTCTCGCTTCGACACCGTCGAGCACGAGGTGCGTGAGCGGGAATACCTCACGCTCACGGGCACCTTGCGAGGCCAGCCCATCTCGGTCATGGGGACCGGGATCGGAACGGACAACGTGGAGATCGCGCTGGTCGAGGCCCACTTCGTGCACCGGGCCGATCTGGAGACCGGCGAGACCCGTTCCGCCGGCACGCCGCTGACCTTTCTGCGGGTGGGCACCTCGGGTGGTGCCCAGGAGGACGTGGCGCCTGGCACCCTGGTGGTGGCCTCGTACGGGCTCGGCCTCGACAGCACGGGGCTGTTCTACGAGGGTCCTGCGGCCGACGAGACGGTCCTCACCCTCGAGGCCGAGGCCCAGGCGGTGCTCGCGGCCGGCGAGCGACCCGACTCCCGCTTCCGGGGCGCCCTTCGACCCTATGCCGCGGCAGCCGATGCAGACCTCGTGGCGGCCTTGTCCGCCGAGGCTTCAGCACGCGATGTGCCGCATCTGGTGGGCGTCACCTGCGCCCTGCCCGGCTTCTACGCTCCGTCCGGTCGCCACGTGCACGGTCTGCGGGCCACGCTTCCCGACCTCAAGCAGCGCCTCGCCACCGTGGCTGCTGGACCGCACCGCCTCCTCAACTTCGAGATGGAGTCGAGCCTGCTCTTCCACCTCGCCGGCCAGCTCGGCCACCGGGCCGCCACCATCTGCCCCGTGCTCAGTCGACCGGGCTCCCATGACGATCTCGTCGACGGAAAGGCTGCGGTGGAGCCGGCCATCGATCTGGCCCTGTCGGTGCTCTGTCCCTTGTGAGGGACGAGCTCAGGTCGGGGGATCGCACACGGAGATCTGCGAGGTCCACGCGGACTCGACATCTCTCTGACTGAGCACCACCAGGCGGCCGTCCGGCAGCGCGTGGGCTGCCCGGACGGAGCCACGGTCCTGGGGATCAGGCTGCTGGGACCAGGACGTGCCGTCCCAGTGCCAGACCTCGGAGCCGAGCACCCACACATCGTCCCGCCCCTCCCCCCAGACGGCGAAGAGGTGGGCGGTGGTGGGTGGCCCCTGGTCTGTCGCCCAGTCGGATCCGCGGTTCACCGCCACCGCGCCCGACGGGCCCACGGCCCAGCGCTCGTCGTCGATCTCTGCGACATCCATGAAGTTGTCGCTGCTGTCGAGCACCCTGTGGAGCTCGCTGTCTTCGAGGAGCCACAGGCCCCGGGTCGCGATGAGCAGGCCCTCGTCCACTGGCAGCAGGCCCCAGGGGACCGAGCCGCCGAGGGCCTCGCTCCCGAGGTCGATGGGCGCAAAGTCGGCGTCGCCTTCCTGGACCAGCAGCACCGGGTCCGAGCCATCCTGGTGGCCACCGGCCCAGGTCACGTCGTCCCGTCGGGCGACCGCGTGGAGCTCGCCCGAGGCGATGGGAGGCTCGACCAGCAGAGTGTCTGCGCCGTCGATGGAGACCAGCGCCGGCGCATCGGCATCCGATGAGGTCTGGACCATGGAGCCCACGGCCCATCCCGAGCCATCGCCAGCCAAGGCGAGGGCGTTGAGAGAGCCCGTGGCCACGTGCGCTTCGGTGCGGACGCCGTCCTCGATCCAGAGGACCCAGCCCTCTCCGTCGCCGTCGTTGCTGGTGCCCACGCCCACGAGGACGCCGTCGTCGCGGACGGCGAGGTCTTCGAGCCAGTCGCTCCCCGAGGTCTCCACCACCGTGGTCCACACGCAGCGCGGAGCTGCCTCGCTGCCAGAGTCGTTGGATTGCTGGGTGGGTGGCGTCGCCTCCGGCCCGCAGGCACCCAGCAGAAGTAGGGGGAGAATGTGGCGCATCGAGTGACCTCCCCTCCACGCTACACCCACAATGGCGAGACCACGGCTCACGGGTCCTGGGTCGAGCTCGGCGAAGGCGGCTGCGGTTAGAGCGTCGCCATGACCGACTCTCCTGACGACATTCGCCTCACGGCCACCGTGGAGTGCGCTGGTTGAGCGTCGAAGCTGAGCCCGGAGGTTCTGGGCCACGCCACCGCCGCGCTGCCGCGTCCTTCCGATCCTCGACTCGTCGTGGGTTTCGATCTTGCCGACGATGCCGGTGTGGTG
>JAERSX010000184.1 GCA_016845285.1 Deltaproteobacteria bacterium
CGGACGCCCTCCTTGAAGGCCACATAGGCGGCCTCGGCGCCCGGGCCCTCCGAGGGGTCCCAGGCAGCGTTCGCCTCCGCCAACAGAGACCACTCACCGGACTCGAGGGGCCGCACCTCCATCCCTGGGGACGGGGTGACCGGCCGCATCGTCGCCCTGTCCATGGCCATGGCCGTCCAGTGTTCCCAGGACATCCCCCGGGCACCTGCGGCCTCGTAGAGGGCCGGATCGGCCTCCCCAGCGTCCCAGCAGAAGCACACGTGGGCGATGCGCGGGTCGTCCGACCACATGGCCTCGAAGCGGCTCACGAGGCTCGGAAGCGCCGCTGCCGTCGGCGGCTCGGGCAGCCAGAGGCAGTTGCCGTGGATGTAGACGGGCAGATCGGGCCAGCGCTGCTCGATGACGCCGTCGCGATGGACCACGACACGCCCCGACAGATCGGCCAGGTGCCGCTCGGTGAGGCTCAGGTCGAGCACGGACACACCCTCTGGGTCACCCTCAATGGGTGCCGTAGCCGTCGTCCCCGCCGCCTTGGCACTCCTCCAGCAGATCCTCGAGGTAGGTGGCCAGGGCGCTGTCCGACATGCCATCGAAGGCTTCGAGGAGCTCGCCCATCTCCATCTCGGAGTAGCCCTCGGCGATGCACTCGATGGCGTCGGCCTGATCGCCGGGGCTGAGCTGACTGCCCTCGACGACCTCGACGATATCGCAGAAGGTCTCGGCCTGATCGTCCGAGAAACCATGGTTGCTGGCTTCGGCACAGTCGCCGCCACCATCGTCGTCTTCGTCCTTGTCGCCGCAGCCCACGGCCAGGCCCAAGGCCAGGAAGGCGGCCAGGGGACGGAGACGACTCAGGGCCTGCCAACCGGGGTCGCTCTGGTGGGAGGCGGGCAGGGAGATGCGCAGCGCGCGCACCAGCGCGTCGATGGTCTCCGGCTCGAGCACCTCGGCCTTGCCCTGCAGGGCAGCACGGATCCCGCGATCCTCGACCCGCTGCAGCAGGCCGCGTACCTCTGCCCAGAAGACGTCATCGTCGCGCCGCGTGCGCAACGCCGCGTACATGGCGTCCAAGACGTCCTGCCCGGGGCTCCACGCAGCCGGTGCGATGCCCTGGTCCATGAGGAAGGAGCGAAGCTCTGACAGCGTGGTGGCGTGCATGGGAGGCCTCCGAGCCCCGAGCCTATCAGCCCGAGCCCCGACGCACCGACCACCGCGAGGACGCGCCGCTCGATCGGAGCGCCCGGCTCTCTCGCGCACCCGGCTGGACCTCAGTGGGTCCCGTCGCCGTCGTCGCTGCCCTCGCCATCACAGTCTTCCAACAGACCATCGACGTACTCGGCGAGCGCCTGGTCGTCTTCCAGAGACTCGAAGGCGTCGATCATGTCTTGCATCTGGGCCTCGGAGAACTGGTCCGCGACGCACTCGATGAGGGCATTCTGATCGCTGGTGCTGAGCTCGCTGCCCTGGACGGTCTCCACCAGCTCACAGAAGACATCGGCACGATCGCCAGTCTGGGCGTAGGTCTGTGCCGCCTCGCAGAGGTCGCCGGAGCCCGAGCCACCGCCCCCGAGGTCGTCGCCGTCGTCCTCATCGGTGGCCTTGTCACCGCAGCCGACAGCCAGGCCCAGCGCGAGAAAGGCGGCCAGGGGACGGAGCCGTCTCATGGACTTCCAGCCGGCGTCGGCCTGGTGGGCGGCCGGAAGCGAGACGCGGAGTGCCCGCACCAGCGCGTCGATGGTCTCCGGCTCGAGCACCTCGGCCTTGCCCTGCAGGGCGGTCCGGATCCCGCGGTCCTCGACCCGCCGCAGCAGGCCCCGCACCTCTGCCCAGAAGGCGTCGTCGTCGCGCCGCGTACGCAAGGCCGCGTACATGGCATCCAACACGTCCTGCCCAGGGCTCCACGCAGCCGGCGCGATGCCCTGGTCCATGAGGAAGGAGCGAAGCTCTGACAAGGTGGAGGCGTGCATGGCGGTTCTCCGAGTCCGCAGGGTAGCAGCCACCAGAGCGACTGGCTCAGCTGCGGATCGGGATCTCGAAGCGCTCGATGTAGTGCGCGTACTCTTCGTGCACCACGGCCCGATCGATTCCGTAGAAACCAGCGTCGTACTTGTGCTTTCCCTTCTTGTCCTTGCGGCCGCTGTTCTGCCAGGCCGCGATCCGCTCCTCGGCACCCTCGGGGTGGGGGATGTCGAAGCGCTCCTTGATGCGCCGGACCATCGCTGCGGGATCGCTCACGAGCTCCTGGAAGCTCACATCCATGAAGTGCTTCGGATCGGCCGCATCGCGGGCCGCCATGGCGCGGTTCACGCCCTGGAGGAAGCGACGCTGGATCTGCGCGCCGAGCTCGTGTGGGTCGACCTGGCCGTGCATGGTGCGGCGACCCATGCTCACCAGGCTGCAGTACGACGCGATGCTGGCGGCCGGATCGCGGTGGGTCCACACGATGGCTGCGTCAGGAAAGACGGTGAGCAGCGAGTCGAGGAACCAGAGATGCTCAGGGCACTTCAGCACGAAGCTGGCGGGCTCGCGGCGGTGGCTCAGAAGCTGGAGCTGCTGGCGATACTCGCGGTAGGCGGCCACCATGTCGTGGGTCATGAGCCAGTCGCCGAAGGACGTCAGCCCGTTGCCCAGATCGAAGGCCAGGGCCGAGAAGGCGTTGCCGAAGAGCGGCCAACACTCCTCGGGCGTGGTGGCGCGGATCTCGTGGACCTCGGCCATCTCGGGAGCCAACAGGTAGGCGGCGCTGAGGGTGCGGTCGATGGCCTTGATGCGCTTGGCGCGATCGCGCTCGAGGTCTTCGTCCACCGGCGTGGGAGAGGTCAGCTCCCAGAACTCGAGGGCCCGATACCCAGGGTCGAGGGTCAGCAGGTTCTGGAGCACCGTGGTGCCCGTGCGCGGGAAGCCCAGGATGAAGACCGGCCGCTGGATGGGGATGTCGGCGACCGCGGGGTGCCGCCGGATGTAGTCGGTGATGCGGAGGCGGTTGACCAGGCTCTTGATGCCCAGGTTGCGCATGCTCACACGACCGAGGCTGCAGATGTCGGTGGAGTTCGCGCTCGCCAAGGCCGCCTTCAAGGGCTCGAAGAACACGTCGCCGCCGAAGTCGTCGAGCTTTTCCTTCTTGCGGGCCGCCGCCATGAGGCTGTCAGCCTCGAGCAGGCCCTGGGACGGCGCCACCGCCAACAGACCCTTCAAGAGGAGATCGATCGCACGCATGGCCGGCGGAAGCTGGGTGCGGGACACGGTGAGTTGCTTGGCCACGACTCGCTCGGGCATCTGGGGGGGTCAGGACGATAACCAGATCGCCCCACCGCTCGTGTAGCAGTCGCGCAGCGAAGCGCCTCTCCTCAGCCCATGCTGCCCGTCAGGCCCTCGAAGTAGAGCGCATCGGGGACCCCCGCCTTGTAGACCACCATGACGCGGGCATGGCCGTTGTCGAGATGGTGGACCAAGGTGAACTTGTGGTCGTCCACGTCGTCACGGCTGGGCTGCGGCGTGCCGAAGATCCGGGTGGCCTCCGCCTCACCCACCAGATGAGCCAGGCCGGCCCCAGCAACCAGGGAGAAGGCGACGACGTCGAGGATGGAGTGGGTGCCAGCCGCACCGCAGCGCGCGACAGCCTCGGCGATGTCCTCCGGCGGCTCCACGACGGGTCCACCACGATCCGTCCAGGGCTGGAAGTAGGCCCCCCGGGCGAAGGCCTTCTGCCGCAGCTGATCCAGCGCCCGCTGGAAGTCCGGCTCGTAGGGCACGAAGTAGCGCCAGGCGGTTCCGCTCATGGAGCCCCCTATGCCGCTGGAGGCTGCCTGCGGCGGAGCTCAGCCCAGGCTCTTGGCCAGCGCCTTGGGGTTGCCCTTCACCGCAGAGCGCCCCAGCACCCAGGCCGAGAACCCCGGGAGGTGACGGGCGAGGAACACGGCCACCTTGCCGTGGCCCGTGAAGACGAAGACCTTGCGGCGACGGTCGATGGCGCGACGCATGACGCGCGCGGCATCGTCTGAGGTCCACATGAGCCGCTGGGGGCGTGGATCTTCTCGATCGGCGTGGAACTGACCGGTGTTGTCGACCTGGGCGATCTCGCTCTCGACGAACCCGGGGTGCAGCGCCGTGCAGCTCACCCCCGTGCCCTCCAGCTCGGCGGAGAGGGCGCCGCAGAGGATGTGGACCGCGGCCTTGGATGCGCTGTAGGCCCCGCTGCCAGGGGGCGCGATGAAGCCAGCCACGCTGCCCACGGCGGCCAGTCGTCCCTGGGTCTCCACCACGGCGGGAAGGGCCGCCCGCAGGGTGATGGCCACGCCCACCACGTTGACCTCCAGCTGGCGGCGCCAGTCGGCGGCGGTGAGCTTGGCGAAGCGGCCACTCACGCTGAAGCCAGCGTTGGCCACCACCACGTCGATCCGACCGAAGCGCTCGAGCACGGCTGCCACCGCGCCCGCGGTCGCTGCCTCGTCGGTGACATCGAGCGGGACCGCCAGACCCGATCCCCCGGCTGCGTCCACCGCGACCACCACGTCGTCGAGCCGGTCCACGCGGCGCCCCGACACGGCCACCCCCCAGCCACTGGCCGCGTAGTCCAGGGCCAGGGCCTTGCCCAAACCACTGCCACCACCGGTGATCCAGACAACCTGCTGCATCTCTTCCTCCCGCCAACATGCGGAGGCCTGCCGCCTCCGTTCGTGGGCCCTCTCCGTAGCCTGTCACCGTTCTTCCACATGAACACTCATGGAATCTGTTCTGCGATCCGTACCCTCGATCCCGTGGTCCTACTGCCGGTCTGCGGGTGGGAGCGGAGAATGGGAACGCGCGACACGCGGATCTGGTTGTGCCTAGCACTCCTCATTCCAGGGGCGGCCCTCGCCGTCGATGCTGACGGGGATGGACTCGACGACGACTGGGAGACCCAGTGGTTCGGATCCACCAACGCCAAGCCCGGCGACGACCCCGACGGAGACGGCCTCGACAACGCCACCGAGCAGGACCTGGGCACCGACCCAACCGCGCTCGACAGCGACCTCGACTTCCTCACCGACGGTGAAGAGGTGGAGCTGGGAACAGATCCCACCCTCGAGGACACCGACGATGATGGGCTCAGCGACTACGCCGAGCTGCGGGTGCAGGGCACCAACCCCCTCCTGGTCGACACCGACGGCGGTGGCATCTGGGACGGCGAGGAAGTCCTCATCGATCTGACGGTGCCGAGCGACCCCTTCGATGACCTGCTCGACCAGGACGAAGACGGCCTCAGCTACTACCGCGAGACCCTCTTGGGCACCGACGATCTCGACACGGACTCGGACGACGACGGCATCGAAGACGGCACCGAGGACGCCAACCGCGACGGTGTGGCCGACATCGACCTCGACGGCGACGGCATCTTCGAGTCCTACCTCGGTGACGAGACCGATCCCGCCGATGCCGACACCGACGACGACGGCCTCCTCGACGGCTGGGAGACCTGGATCTACGGCACCGACCCCTACGACACCGACTCCGACGACGACGGCCTGGAGGACGGCGAAGAGAACAACCTGCGCCTGGCCGACCACGAATGTCTCGATCCCGCCGAGCCCGACAGCGACTGGGACGGCATCGGCGACGCCGAAGAGGTCGACGGAAGCAGCTCCCCCTGCTCCCCCGACACCGACAAGGACGGCGTCCTCGACATCAGCGAGCTCTTCGACGGCACCGACCCCGCGAGCGGCGTGGAGGCCGCCCACGACAACGACGGAGACGGCCTCTCCGACGACTACGAGGATGCCATCACCGGCACCGATCCCTGGGTGGCCGACACCGACGGAGACGGCCTGGACGACGGCGAGGAGCACGTGGGCCTCGACGATCGCTTCGAGACGGATCCCCTGGACGCCGACACCGACGACGACGGGATCCTCGACGGCAACGAAGGCGGCATCCTGGTGCGTGAGGTCACCACCGAGGGCACCAGCCCCATCGACGCGGACACCGACAGCGACGACCTGAGCGACGCCATCGAGCGTGGGCTCACGGCCGCGGAGACCAGCGAGCTCGACCCCGACGCCACCGCCCGGGCCTTCGTGCCAGACGGCGACCCGAGCACCACGACCGACCCCCTCGACGCCGACACCGACGGCGACACCCTGACCGATGGCGAGGAAGACGCCGACGGCAACGGCACCCAGGGTCTGGGCGAGACCGACCCCCTCGACGCCGACACCGACAACGACGCCATGGACGACGGCTGGGAAGTGGCCTGGTCCGATCCCACGCTCTGCGACACCGATGTGGGCCTGGACCCGCTGCAGCCCCAGGACGCCGATGAGGACCTCGAGGGTGATGGCCTCACCAGCCTCGAGGAGTACGAGCTCACCGTGCAGACCGCCGACGGCTTCGTGTCCCACCGCACGGCCCCTTGTGTCTACGACACCGACGCCGACGGCCTCGGCGACGGCACCGAGGTGTACAGCAGCTACCAGGGCGGCGCCACCGATCCCCTCGATGCCGACTCCGACAACGACGGCCTCCTCGATGGCATCGAAGATGCCGACGCCGACGGCGGACCCGACCTCGTGGAGACCGATCCCACCGTGGTGGACTCCGACAACGACGGGCTCACCGACGGCGAAGAGGACATCGACGCCAGCGGCGACGTCGACCCCTGGGAGACCGATCCCCTCGACGCGGACTCCGACGACGACAGCCTGACCGACGGCATCGAGGTCCTCACCCTGGGCACCGACCCCCTGTCGACGGACACCGACGAAGACGGCCTCGACGACGGACTCGAGGTGGGTCAGCTGGGCGACACCGACCCCAACACCCGGACCGATCCCACCTGGCACGACACCGACTCCGACGGCCTGAGCGATGGCATCGAAGACGCCAACGCCAACGGCGCACAGGATGCAGGCGAGACCAACGCCCTCGACCACGACAGCGACGATGACGACCTGGCCGATGGCATCGAAGACGCCGACCAGGACGGTGTGAGAGACGCCGACGAGACCGATCCGATGGACGCGGACACCGACGACGGTGGCGTGGACGACGGCACCGAGCGCAAGGCCGACTTCACCGACCCCCTGAACGGGAACGACGACCTCGCCGGCGACCCCGACGGCGACGGCCTCACCACCAGCCAGGAGCTGCTCATCGGCACCGACCCCCTCGACTTCGACAGCGACGACGACCTGATCGGCGACTTCGACGAGGTGGCCGGCGTGGGCCGCGACACCGATGGAGACGGCGTCATCGACGCCCTCGACACCGACAGTGACGACGATGGTCTCACCGATGCCCAAGAGGCTGGTGATGCAGACCTGTACACCCGGCCGCTGGACAGCGACGGCGACGGCCTGGGCGACTACCTCGAGCTCGACGCCGACGGCGGCGGCATCTCGGACTTCCGCGAGGTGATGGAGCACGGCACCGACCCCTCCGACCCCGACGACGACGGCGTGGGCTGGCTGGAAGACGGTGCCGCCATCAGCGGAGGCTGCAGCACCGCAGGCGGTGGCCCCGGCGGAGCCCCCTGGGCCCTCATGCTGGCCGTGCTCGGTGTCTTCGGTCGCCGCGCTCTCGCCACGATGTTCCTGGTGGGCACCGCACAGGCCGCGGAGTCGCCCGACGCCCGCACCACCTCGGTGGATGCCGCCCCCTGGCGCCAAGATCCCGCCGACACCGGCGCGGGAAGCACCTCGGCTGCCCCCGTCCTCGACTCCTTCGACTGGCGAGCCGGCGCCTGGGCCCACTACCTGCCCAACCCGCTGGTGGTGGTGGACGAGGCCTCGGGCACCGTGCTCCGCCCGCTGGTCGCCGACCGCACCGAGCTGCGCCTGGGCGCCAGCGTGGGCCTCTTCGGGGTCTCCGAGCTCGGCGTGAGCGTGCCCTTCGTGGGCTACCAGAACGCCAGCTTCCCCGGCTACGGCCTGGGCCAGACCGACACCACCGGCCTGGGTCGCATCCACGTCTTCGAGAAGATCAAGCTCGCCGAAGCGGGCGGTTGGTCGCCCGTGGACCTGTCGGTGGCGGTCATCTTGGACCTGCCGACCGCCACCACCGACGCCTGGACCGGGCCCCAGGGCTTCGCCCAGGCACCCCGGCTGATGGTGTCGCGCGCCGAAGGGCCTTGGACCTTCGTGGGCCGCATGGGTGCCCGCATCCAGGACCGCACCGAGATCTTCGGCCTGGTGGTCGATGACCAGCTCGAGGGCGCGGTGGGCGCCCGCTACGAGGCCGAGGCCCTCCCCGTTCGCGCGTTCTCGGAGATGAGCTTCGCCCTGCCCCTGCACGAGGGCATCGGCGACGCCCACCACCGCCACGCCGAGCTCAACGCCGGCGGTGGCTGGAGGCTGAACTCGATGGTCACCCTCGAGAGCGGAGCCGCCCTCGGCATCGCCCGCGGGGTGCCCACACCGACGACCCGCGTCTGGGCCGGTGTGCGACTCCAGCCCCGCGATCCCCGCGCCAAGGACTCCGATCTGGACGGCCTGATCGACGAAGAGGACGCGTGTCCCGAGCAGGCCGAGGACTTCGACTTCCTCATGGACGAAGACGGCTGCCCCGAAGAGGACGCCGACGGGGACAACATCGCCGACATCGCCGACAGCTGCCCCCTCGACCCCGAGGACGACGACGGCCTGGGCTCCGACGACGGCTGCCCCGAGGTCGACCACGACCTGGACCGCGTGCTCGACGAGCTGGACGCCTGCCCGACCGAGCCCGAGGACCGCGACGAGCTCATGGACGAGGACGGCTGCCCCGAGACCGATGCAGACGAGGACGGCATGGCCGATGAGGACGATGCATGTCCCCTCGAGGCCGGCGAAGGCGAGGACGGCTGCCCGGTGGCCGAGGTCTTGGCCACGCTGACCGAGGAGCGCATCGAGATCCACCAGCAGATCCGCTTCGAGACGGACTCCGCCGTGCTCACCATGGGCAGCCACAAGGTGCTCGACCAGGTGCTCGGGATCCTCCGCGAGAGGTCTGATCTGCACGTACGCATCGCCGGACACACCGACGACGTCGGCGGCGACGTCTACAACCAGAAGCTGTCCGACGAGCGAGCGGCCGCCGTGAAGGTCTGGCTCGTGGCCAAGGAGCCTGACCTGGCCGAGCGGCTGAGCACGGAGGGCTACGGCCTCACCCAGCCCCTCGACACCAACCGCACCAACGACGGCCGGGCCCGCAACCGACGCGTGGTCTTCTGGGTCGAAGACGGAGCCACCGCCGACGCCGGCTGATGCAGCCCCGGGTCTTCCCGCCGGCCCACCGGCTGGCGGGAAGACCGCTCTGCGAATACCATTCGCAGATGGATGGATCCCCTGCATGGCGTCGCCAACTCATCGCTCGAACGGTGGCCGGCGGCTTCCAGGTGCTCGCCACCCTCGGCGGGCTCACCCCCTGGGCCCGGCCCAAGGCCCACGGCCTGGAGCGTGAAGACGCCGTGCCCTACGGGGCCGACAGCGCCCATCTCGTCGACATCTACAAGCCTCCCGGCCCCGGGCCCCACCCCGTCGCGATCTACGTCCACGGCGGCGGCTTCCGCAC
>JAERSX010000185.1 GCA_016845285.1 Deltaproteobacteria bacterium
CTCGGAGGCGGGGGGTGCGGCTGGGGTCTCCGAGGCCTCAGCTTCCTCTTCATCGCCACCACGCAGCGAGATGGGACCACCCATGGGTACCAGGGTGCTGTCGCCCATGCCTCTGAACTCTTCCTTCTCGACGGTGTGCTCCGCTGGGTAGCGCTTCGCGAGGACCTCGAGGGTCGTGGTGATCCAGGCCGACCAGAGCTTCTCGGCACGGGCCTTTTCGAGGTTGGCCTCCAGGCGAGCACGGCCCTTGTCCTCAATGGGGATGCGGATCTCGTCGATCGCTTCCTGGTAGAGCATCAGCTCGTCTTCATCGAGGCCCTTGGGCGGCGGCGCGTCGTAGAGCATGTCGGCGTAGGTGAGGAAGGACATACCGATCACGTAGATCGCAGCCGAGGAGTACTCGAAGTCCTGGTAGGTGGAGACGAGGTTGCCACCCTTGGCAGCGATCGCCTCGAGCTGGGCCTTCTTGGTCTCCAAGAGCAACGTGGCGTTCTTGTCGTCGTTGCGAGTGAACTCGATGATCTGGAACGACTCGTAGTCGGCCTCCAGCTCGCGGAAAGCCACGTGTGCGGCGTAGTGCCGTCCCGCGCTGCCGATCTCACCCGTGGGTGCGAGTCGGTCATAAGCCTCACCGAGGCGCTCCCATGCCTTGTCCACATCCCGCGGGCGAGCTCCGGACTCCTCGGTGAGAGTGGCGATGCGGTTGTGCGCTTCCATCACGTGATCGGCGTCTGCATCGGGGTACACCCGCAGGTACCGCTCGTAGAACTTGATGGCGTCTGCACCCGACACACGCTCCCACTGCTCACCAGCCTGGAACATGGTCTCCTCGGCGTCGGCGAGTTCCGGATTGTCGGACGCGTAGCGCTCGAAGTTGCGCGCTGCCCCCTCACTGTCTCCGATGCCAATGCGTAGGAAGCCCGCATTGTAGAGGGCATTCGGCGCATCCTGATACTCGATGCCGGCGCCCTCGGTGCGCTGGTAGAGATCTTCGTAGTACTTGATGGCCTGTTCGAGTTCGAGGGCAGTCGCGTAGTTGCGGGCCAGCCGGAAGTAGAGCGGCCGGCTGCGCTCGTCCTCGGGATTCTCGACCACATACTGCTCGAAGAGCCGGATCGACTCATCGACCCGACCGACGATCTCGTATGAGTTCGCCGCATTGTAGAGAGCGTCCTTGCGGTACTTGCTCTCCGGGAACTCATCAATGAAGGCCAAGAAGGCCTCCGCAGCTTCCTGCCGCTTGCCCTGCTCGATGTACTCCTCAGCCAGCTTGAAGGTGGCGCCTTCCTGCAGGTCGCTGAAGACCATGTTCTTGGCCTGGGCTTCCTCGGTCTGCCCCAAGCGCATGCCGGAGTAGACGCCGGCGTACTTGCGCACGTTGGCGAGATCTCCTTCCGACTGGAAGCTATCGATCATCAGGCTGGCGCTGTACGCGGCCTCGTCGCTCCGGGGCCAGCGGTCGATGATGACCTCGAAGCGCGGCCGAGCCTCATCAAAACGCCCGTGGTAGTACAAGACCTGGGCGGGAAGGTAGGCAAGTGCCGGCCGGAACTGTTCGAGGGCCTCAGCATAGGCACGGATGTTGTCCAGGTCGGTCTGGTGCCGTTCCTTGTCCTTGTCTTCCGTCGCCGCAGCAAGCTGAGCCTCGACCTTCGCGGCCGCGACATCGAAGTCGCTCGCCACCAGACGATCACAGATGTCCATGAACTCGGCGAAGTCGTCCTTGACCGTGTAGACGTCACGAGCGCGGCCGTCGCTGAGCTGAACCTTGCGCTCGACCACGGCACCTGCCGGTACCTTGTCGAAGGCGCCGTAGGTGTCGATCAGGGACTGACGACGTACCTGCATGAGCAACCAGAGCGCGCCCTGGTGGTAGTTGTGGTCGCCGCCCTTGAGGAGCTGCTCGTACTCGGCCGCAGCCTCGTTGAGCTTGCCAGCCTTGAGCAAGGTGTCGGCCAGGTACCACTCGATCTCGTAGTAGTCCGCAGCGAAGGGGAACTTGGTCAGGTACTTGCGGTAGTACTCCGCGGCAGTGGCGAAGTCTTCGGGCGCTCCAGACTCGATGGCCTTGGTGTGGTTGGTCACCGCGACAGCAGCCAGCGACTGCTCGATGTAGCCGCGGGCGACAGCCAGAGCGTCGGGGTTGGCTCTGTTGGCCAGATGCCATCTCGACTCTTCGTTGTAGGTGTCGGTGAGGTCAGCGATGGCGGACTGTGCGTCCTCGACCCCTGGGGGCACCTTGCTCATGTGTAGCTGAGCGATCGTCCACTGGTAGGTGGGGTTCTCAGGGTCCTCGGGCCAGGTCTCCTGGATGTACTGGTACGCAGCGATGGCGTCGTCGTAGCGAGCCTGCTGCTTCAGCACATCGGCCAGCCGCTTGTAGACCTTGGACTCAAAGTCGCGGTTGCCCACCCGAGCGTAGAAGTTCTGCGCCACCTTGATGGGGTTCTGTCCACTCGCCTCGGCCACATCCGAGAACGAGATGGCGGTGTACTCGATGGCCTCCGGAGCCATCGGAGACTCCTTGCCGGTCTTCGCCATGTTGACCTGAGCGGACCAGTCGAGCAGCTCCGTCAGCAGAGACAGGGCTTCATCGTAGTTCGACCGCTTGTACTGAGACCAGGCCAGCTTGTAGAGGCCCTCGTCGTACAGGCTGCCCTCGCGCCCTTCGAGTTCGACCACCCGGCGGTAGTGCAACGATGCCTGATCGAGATCGTTGTAGTCGAAGTGGTACTCGCCGATCCTCAAGTGCGCTGCAGCGGCGAATTCGCTCTCGGGGAACCGCTCCACCAGCTTCTCGAAGTGCTCGCGGCCGGCCTCCTCGTCGTACTGCTCGGAGGCTGGCTCCGAGGCGCAGTAGCCGAGCATGTAGTAGCAGCCGTCGAGGTACTCGTACTCTGGGTACTCCTCGATAATACGCTTGTATAGGGCGATACTGCGCCGATAGTCCTTGGTGGCGTCCTCGGGCAGGTCGTCGAGCTCGCCATCCCCCAGGCTCTCCATGGCAGCCTGGAGCTCCTTGTCAGCGCGGAACCAGTCTTCCTCTGACTGCTCGAAGTAGAGCTCGGCCAGCCGGAACATCACGTGAGGGGTGTGGGTGCTGCGTGGATACTTGGTGAGGAAGGCCTCGAAGCGCTTCATCGCCGTCTCGCGTAGGGCGAGATCTTGTTCGTTCAGCTCCCCAATGAGCGCACCGTAGCCAGCGTCGAGCTGGCCGCGCTCTTCGGACTCCCGCCGGTCGACGATGGATCTCGCCTCCGCCTGGAACTCGTTCATGCGCGCGTCGTAGCGACTCAAGGTGGCCTGGAAGGCCTTGATCTCCGCGAGATTGCCGCGGCCGTCCTCAACCACCACCGGAGCGTCGGCGACGACGACATCGGCCTCACCACCAGCTCCCAAGGTGAGCGGGGCGAGGAGCGCCAGCAAGCGGATTCGTCGGTGTGTCACCTACTCCTCCATCTTTTGACGAATGACATTGAAGCGGTCGTTCAGTTCGTCGAGGCGCAGACCGCGCTCTGTGGCGAGGCGGGTGATCTCGTCGGCGACGTTGGTCTTTCGGAGCCAGTAGACGTCGACGATTCCCTTGTCGGCTTCCATGACCGTCTCGAAGACCTTGTCCTCGAGACGTCCGAAGTTGGCCTTGGTCACCTCGACCGCCACGACCGAGGCTGTGGTCTGGGTCTGTCCCAGGTCGCCGGTCAAGGTGCGAACGGTCGTCGTTTCCTCTCCCAGGCGTCTCCGCAGGAGATCGAGTTCCTGAAGCGCGACGGTATCGAGCTTATCCCGCGTCGCAACCGCCTTTCTGTCGACGCTCTCGAGACGCGTCCACATGCCATCGATGCGTGAGAAGACCACCGACTTGTCGCCGGCGTTGACCCTGCCACGAAGGCTCGTGACTCGGCTGCGAAGGCTGTCGTAGTCGCGAGCAATGAGCGAACGCTGCGAATCGGAGTCGTCGGTCCGCCCCTTGGGGACCGACGCCATCACGGCCCGGCGGGTCGAGCTGGACTGGAGGGCATCGAGGTCACGCTGGACCTCTTCGAGGTCACCCTCGAGGTTCTTCAGCTCCCGTGCCACGAAGTTCACGTCCTCGACGGACATGGCGTTCTTCTTTTCTTCGAGCGCCCGGCGAGTGGCCACGATCTCTGCCTCGAGGGAGGCGGCGAGTTGGCTGATGCGGAAGGCCTCGCCCTGTACCTCTCGAACCTGGTCTTCGTAGACCTGGTAGCGGTCCGTTCGAGCGCTCTCCTCACCCTGCACGTCAGCTGAGCGCGTCTGGAGCAACTCCCACTGCGTGCGTGCGGCGCGCACGTCCGGCTGGGCATCGTCGGGACCGTTCGCTTCCATGTACAGGAGCTCGGCCTCGACGAGGCTCGCTCGCAGGGCGAGCGAGTCGTTGTGGACACGCATGATGTTGGCGCGACCGCGGCCGAAGGTGCCGATGGAGTCGTTGCCTGCAGCAAGGGCGGCATGGATGTCCGACACCAGCCCTTCCGCCTCGACGAGGTCGCGTTCCTGCTGGGCAAGGGCCCGCTGGATGTCGACGGCCCGAGCGAACTCGTCTTCGTCGGCCAGCATCTCCACAGCGTACTTTGGCAGCCCTTCGCCCTCTTCGAAGACCTCGGCGTCGACGATGCGCTGCAAGAAGGTGGCCGGATCCTCCCGACTCATCTCCAGGTCATAGAGCTGGTTGTGCAGGGGGGTGTATGACTCGACGACCGTCTCGTACGACGCGAGGGCTCGCTCGAACTCCGCCTCCTTCATGTGGAGATGGCCCTGGTTGAGCTGGAGCTGCATCGAGTAGCGATGCTCGGGAAAGGCGATGAGGAAGATCTCGACGTGGCGCACGGCCTCTTCCCACCGCTCCTGCTTGATGAGCGTCCAGACGAGCTCGTAGAGCTGGTCGGCGAACCACGGTGAGTCACTGGAGATCTTCTGGTAGTAGTCGGTGGCCTGCGGGTAGTCGCCGACCTCGTAGTACAAGCGGCCCAGCGCGAGGTAGGCCAGCTCGAGGACGGCAGGGTCTTCTGACCCCTCCAGCGAAACGACCCGCTGGAACTCAGCGATGGCGACCTCGTGGTCGCCCTGAGCAGCGTTGACCGTTCCCAGGAAGTAGCGGGCACGCCCGTAGTAGAGACTGTCGGGCTGCAGCTCGCTGAACTTCGACTTTGCCCGCGGCGACTCGCCCAGGCGATAGAAGCTCTTGGCGACCGTGTACCGCACACGGTCGTTCTCGGGGACCTTCCCGGACAGGATCCAGGTGCTGTACACCTTGTAGAGGCTGTCGTAGTCGCGGAGCAGGCCGTAGATCTCGAGTTCCCTCACCACCGCATCGTTGAAGAAGGGGTGGGCGGCGCCGACGGCGATGATCGCGTCGTACACATCGAGAGCAGTGTTGAAGTTGCCGAGCTCGAAGAGGCACTCAGCCAAGTACCACTGGCTGTCGTGGGCGAGCGCCGTGTGGGTGAGCGCCTCGCTCTCCACCAAGGTGTAGAAGCTGGTCGCGGCGCGTTCGTACTCGCCGACCAGGTAGATGTAGACGGCGTCCTCGAAGCGCTGGAGCGCTTCCTCGGAGCCGATGAGGCCGCGGCGCTGGCTGTAGTCTCGCGAGAGGCGATCGATACGAGACTCGACCCGAGAGACCTCGTAGTCGATGCCATCGAGGCGCTCTGGGAGGTCTCGCTCGGCTGCTGCCACAGAGCCAGACCAGCCCAAGATGAGCCAGATCAGCGTCCGGAAGCGTGGAAGTCGCATCATCCCTCTCGAGGGCAATGTCGCCATGGGCGACTACTCGCCGCCGGCTTCCGACAGGCGGACACAGCGCGTCTCAAAGGACACATTCGGACGCTCGGTAAAGGAGCGGCCGATGCCCTTGCGTTCGTTTGCGACCACCCTCACCTGGCAGCTCTTGCCTTCCTCTGCGACGAAGGCGGTGCTGGACTGGACGTTGAAGGTGTAGTTCTTGACGTAGCTGAAGACGCCGAAGCCGTTGCCGCGAAGCTGCATGCTCATGGTGAGCTGGTGGTTGCCGGGAGGCACCGCGCCGTCGAAGACCTTGAACTCCTTCTTGGAGTCGAGCTCTCCCGTGGTGTCGGCCTTGGAGAACTTGCCCTGACCATCGAGGTAGTAGGCCACCGACTCGATGGTGTAGGACGCGCCGAGCTTGTTGATGTGCCACACCGCAGCCCGTGAACCCGAGGACGACCCCTGGACCACGATCTCGCGAAGTAGCTGCAGCGTCGCCTTGGAGCGGAACACACGCTCCTTGAGGCCGTGGACCTGCTCCTCGATGGTGCGCAGCTCCTGGTTGTAGCTGGCCTGTTCAGCGGCAGCAGCCTCGTCAGAGGCCACCTCCTCGCCCTGCCCCAGCGCCTGCGCACTGTGGAGGGCCACCCCGAAGATCAAGGCCAAGGCCCACATCGACTTCCGCATCATCCGACTCCACTCCGCATCATCATGCCGCTTCGGTCACAGGGACCCACGACCTGAGCCTGATCCTGACACTGGTTTGAGACCCCGGAAGTGGCCCGGCGGCGAACCACGTGCGGGGGCCTGGGTACTCCGAGCCTCTCCGATCTGCAACGAACCCGGTTTTAGCATGTCGCGTAGGACGAGAGCGGAGCCATGCCTTGACAAGCAATTGACCCTGACTCTCACCGACTCCATCGGAGCACCGCTGGCGCCCTCGCGCGGTCATGTGCCCTCCTCGGTTCCGAGGGCGAGAAGTGCGGCACCGAAGCGGTCGTGCAAACTTCGCACGGGGCGAGTCCGACGAATGCCGTTCACCAAGAAAGTCATGGCGTAGAGCTGTCCATCACCACCTTCGACCAGGGCGGCGAGGCAGTAGACGCCGTTCAAGC
>JAERSX010000186.1 GCA_016845285.1 Deltaproteobacteria bacterium
CCTCCGAGCTGAGCATCGCGATGCGCATCAGGAGGGGCCCTTGCCCATGTGGGCGGTGAGGGTGTGGGGGTCTTCGCCCTGGTGGCCGAAGAAGGCGCCGCCGGGGCTGTCCTTGCGGTAGCGCGGGCCCGCCGAGCGGTAGCTGTGTCGGCTGTAGTCGGAGACGGCGTAGCGGCCCTTCAACACGGCCATGGCGTCCTTGGTCGCCGGGTCGTTCTCGAGGAGCTCGGCCATGTCGTAGGCGAACTGCAGGGGACCCTCGGCGGGCACGTGGGTGCCCTTGGGCAGCACCACGATGCCGTCGCTGGTGATGAAGGGGAAGCGGGCAGCATCGGCGGCTCGATCGTGGCCGATGACGGCGCCGGGCGCGATGCTGCTGTTCTTGTCCATGAGCACGCCGCGGACCTTGGCGCCGTGGCCGATGCTGCACCCGCTCAGCAGGACGCTCCACTCGACGACAGAGTCGGCGTGGATGAAGCCGTCGTAGCCCATGAGCACCTCGCGGAGCACGGCGCTCTCGACGATGGAGCCCTCGCACACCAGGGAGTCCACGACGTCGGCGGGGGTGCCGGCGGAGCCGCTCCGGACGAAGCGAGCGGGGGGGTAGTCACGCTGCGAGGTGCGGATGCGCCAGCGACGGTTGTAGAGGTTGAGGTTGGGCAGCGGGCTGCGCAGCTCCATGTTGGCCATGAAGTAGCTGTCGAGGGTGCCCACATCGCGCCAGTAGGGCTCGGCCCCCGGCGGGTCGCCCCGCACGGTGTTGGCGCTGAAGTCGTAGGTGTAGACGCGGGCGCCCTTGGCCACGAGACGCGGGATGATGTCGCGGCCGAAGTCGTGCGACGACTCCGAGGAGACGCCGTCGGCCCGGAGCTCGTCGAGGAGCAGGGGCGCCTTGAAGAAGTAGTTGCCCATGCTGACCAGGCAGTGGTCGGGACGTCCAGGTATGGGGGCGGGATCGTCGGGCTTCTCCTGGAAGCCGATGATTCGGCCCGCGGCGTCGATCTGGATGACGCCGAATTGGTGAGCCTGTTCGCGCGGAACGGGGAAGGCGGCCACCGTGAGATCGGCGTCGTTGGCTCGGTGGGCCGCCTCCATGGCGGCGATGTCGAACTTGTAGATGTGGTCGCCGCCGAAGACGGCCACGTGCTGGGCCCGGGCGTCGCGCACGAGGTTGATGTTCTGGAAGACGGCGTCCGCGGTGCCGCGGTACCAGTGATCTCCGCGACGCATCTGGGCGGGCACCACCTCGATGAACTGGTCGAGGCCGCCCAGATACCAGGTGCGGTTGAGGTGCTTGATGAGGCTGGACGCCATGTACTGGGTCAGCACGTAGATCTGGCGGTAGCCGGAGTTGACGAAGTTGCTGAGGACGAAGTCGATGATGCGGTATCGGCCCCCGAAGGGCACGCTCGGCTTGGCCCGATGGCAGCTCAGGGGACCGAGGCGGGAGCCCTTGCCACCGGCCATGACCATGGCCACTGTGCTCGGCATGCTGACCTCCTTTGGAGGGGCCAACCTATCCGGTCCCACGGGGGGGACGCGGACTGTCACCGACCGATCACGGAACTTCGATCAGCCCGTGCTCATCGTCGTCGTAGAACGAAGAGGCCGGGGTGCAGGCCGCCGGTCTCCACGATGCGCACCTCCACCGTCTCGAAGCCACTGCACTCTCTGTTCGGCCCACCCACTCTCTTGAGTGCGGTGTTGAGCGTCCCCCGCTTCATGGCCAGCATGACCACGCGTCCACCGGGACGGAGGGCGGCGTGGAACTGCTGGAGGACGGAGAGGTAGAGCTGGGCGAAGTCGATGTGCTTGCCCAGTCGCACGCCGTAGGGGGGGTTGGTGATGATGGCGTCCACGCTGCCCGGGGCCACCTGCGTGCTCAGATCCCGGGCGTCGCCACACCACAGGGAATCTGCGCTCAGCCCGAGGCAGTCGAGGTTCTGGCGCACCCCGTCGAGGTGCCGGGCGTAGCTGTCGCCGCCGATCAGCCGCACACCCGGGAGCTGCAGGCCGGCCTCCTGGAGCACGGTGCCAGAGCCGCAGAAGGGGTCGCAGACGACCTGAGGGTCGCCATCGATGCGGGCGAGCTGGACCATGGCCCAGGCCATGGTGCCCTTGAGCGCTGTGCGCCGCAGGTACGGTCGCGGCAGGCGGGCATGGCCCACGCTCCGCTGGGTGTACTGCACGGCGAGAAACGCGCGGTTGTCTCGCACATCGCATCGCACGGCCACGTCCCAGCCCTTGAGCTTGACCTTCAGGTCCGTGCCGAGATCCACCGCCTCGCCCACCCAGCGCTCCACGTCGGGGCTGCCGAAGGGGTGGCTGCCGTGGCGCTCGCAGCTCGCCCGAAAGGTCGCGGCATGGCCCAGCACCGCGGCCCAGTCCTGCGCCCGTGCGATGGCGGCGAGCCCTGGCAGGGGATCGGCGGGCAGCGGCCCCTCCCACACAGGGGCCATGACGTGGTGGATGGAGCACATGCCGGGCGTCAGAGCACGCAGCTCGGCGAGAGGATCGGGACTGTGGACCCGCACCCGCCCGGGCCACCCGTCGGCCCG
>JAERSX010000187.1 GCA_016845285.1 Deltaproteobacteria bacterium
TCGAAGAGGTCCTCGATGCCGTCACCCCCAAGAAGGCGCCGCCGCCAGAGCCAGAGCCAGAGGCAGAGGCCGAGGCCGAGGCCGAGGATCCGAACCGTCCGCTGACCGCGTCGGATCTGAACCTGGTCTACGACGACCCTCGCGGCCTGATGCTCCACAAGAGCAAGACGGGAGAGCGCTGGTTCGCCACCCAGGTCGACCCCCGCACCCAGTCTCCCCAGACCTTCGAGCTCCACGCCCAGGAAGTGACCCAGCTCAAGCAGCAGCTGGCTGGCAGCCCCTACTGGCTCCTCGGCGGGTAAAGGGGCGCCATGTCCATCCGTCTCCTTGGGATCACAGCCCTCGCCCTCGCCCTCGGCTGCAGCGGAGCGCGAAAGAGCATCAAGCGGGCCGATGCCTACATGGTCGACGGTCGTCCGGAGGCCGCGGCCCGCACCTACACCAAGGTGCTCGAGAGGCACCCTCGCGACCCCAAGCTCCTGGTCTCGGTGGCGAAGGCCTGGCTGGCGGCGGGTGAGCCCGAGCGGGCACTGCCCCCGGCAGAGCTGGCCGTGCACGCCGACGGAGCCGGGTCGCACGCGGTGCTCGCCGCAAGTCTCATCTCCCTCGGTCGCGCCGAAGAGGGCAAGCCTCACGTACAGAAGGCCATCGAACAGAACCCCGATGACGGGGCGACGCGCCTGCTGTTGGCCGAGGCCCTCCTGGCCATGGGAGACGTCGTCGGGGCCGTCTCGGTGGTGGAGGATGCACTGCCAAAGGCAACCGAGCCGCGCCACCGCACCTTCGCAGCGTGGATCCACAGCCGAGCCGGCAACCACGAGCGCGCCCAGACCCTGGCTCGACGGGCCACGCTGGCCGACCTGGACGACGCCCAGATCTACGCCGAGGCCGCCGCCGTCCACCGCGCAGCCCGTGACGCCGAAGCCGCCCGCACCGCCGCCGGCCGTGCCCGCACCGCCATGCGCGATCAGCAGAAGGCCTGGGAGGCCGACGCCGCCCGACGCGACAGCGCCGGAGACCGGGAAGGCGCCTTGCGGCGCATGAGCTGGCTCCGCGCCGTCTACCCCGAAGACGGCTGGTACGCGCTCCAGCTCGGAGAGTTCTGGTCGGCTCGAGGCGAACCCGAGCGCGCCCTGGATGAGCTGGCGGGCGCACGCGAGCTCGAGCCCTTCTCCAAGCTCCTCGCCAATTCGGCGGGCGTGCAGGTCGACAACACCAGCACCCTGTCCATGTCCCAGGCCGAGCGCACTCAAGCCATCATCCGCCTCCACCTGGGCGAGGCCGAGGCCCACCGCTTGCGCGGCAACACCCGAGCCTCCCTGGCTTCGCATCAGGAGGCCCTCGTGCTCACAGGCGAGCGAGCGAGTGCCGAGGCATGGCGACAGATCGCAGAGGGCTGGGGGTCACTGGCCATGCACGACCAGGCCATCGCGGCAGCAGAGCTCGCCTTGACCCGCGCCCCGCGTGATCTGGTGAGCCACGTGGTGATCGTGCGCAGCCACGCCGCCCTCGGCCGGGTCGACAAGGCCATCGGCTACGGCAGGCTGGCCTGGGACATCGCCCCGGGCGAGGCCGAGCTGGCCCTGCTGCTGAGCCAGCTCTACGTCCACCGAGGAGATCTCCGCGAGGCCCAGAAGATCCTGGCCTACGCCATCCAGGAGAACCCGGACGACCCACGCCTGCCCGCCGCCCTGGAGCGGGCCGTCCAGGGAGGCTGAAGATGGCCATCACCACCCGCAGCGAGTACGGCCTGCGCGCGCTGGTGGTGCTGGCAGAGCAGCTCGACGACGAGCTCACCAGCGCAAAGGAGCTCGCGCGCACCGAGCAGATCCCAGTCAAGTACCTCGAGCAGATCCTGGCCGAGCTGAAGCGCGCCCACCTCGTCAGCTCCCAGGCCGGCGCCCGGGGCGGCTACCGCCTCTCGCGACCCGCCCGAGACATCACGGTGGGCGAGGTGGTGCGTGTGCTGGACGGCTCGCAGGCCCCCATGGGCTGCACCACACCAGCCAGCGGTCAGGCCCCTGCCGAAGGCAACCTGCGGGTCCTCTGGCAGCGCCTCCACCGCGCCATCAACGGCGTGCTCGACGGCACCACCCTGGAGCAGCTGACCTTCCGGCCCACCCTCGTCGACCAGGCTGGCGCGGACGAGGCCGGCTCCGGTGAGAGCGCGACACGATCCCGGCCCGACGGCGGGGTCTACCAGATCTAGGGTCCGGTCCGCTCGGTGAGCTCGGTGTGCTCCGTGATCTCGCTCGACCCCACCTCTGGCAGCGGCGAGATCGACGGGAGGGTGTGCTCGGTGTCCGCGGGACCATCATCGGGGATGTGGGTCACCGTGGTCAGGAGCCGCGGGCTCGGAAGGTCGAAGGGATCGCAGGGAGGGGCGAGAGGAGATCGGGAAGGCTGCTCCAGCCCGGGCGCCACCGTGGCCACCAACGTGTCGTCCAGCTGCTCGCCCGCGGAGGTGACGGGCGTGAGCGCGGAGGACTCGAGCTGCAGCACCTGGTCACTGCGCGCCTTCAGCTCCCGGAAGACCCGAGCCTCGAGCTCCGCCAGTCGGTGGGCAGAGAACCCCAGTCGGTGGGCGTACTCGCTGACGCGACGGGTCTCCTCGATGCCGTAGCTTCCGTCGATGACCGCGACATAGACGCAGGCCGTCAGGAAGAGCTCGGCGTGGGGCCAGAGCGCGGAGAAGTCCGAGGGCACGACGCCCTGGACACGGGTGTCATCCCCCATGAGCCGATCGACCAAGGCGTGCTCTTCGCCCGACACCACCCCGTCGGCCCCAGCAAGCTCTCGCAGGGCATCCGCGAAGGTGCAGGCCACAGCGGGACTCAGTCCAGCTATGGAGATGCGCTCGGTCAGCGACTGCACCCCACCTCCCTCTGAAGTTCCAGAGCAGCCCCGAGCAGGCTCAGAAGCCCATCTCCTCGGGCCTTCGATAATGCCACAGGCGCTGTAGGGCCTTCAGCTCCAGGGGGCGGCCATAGCGCCGGAGCCGGTAGCGAGGAGCGGACAGGGCACGCAACACCCCCCGCTGCCAGCGTCGCAGGTTGCGGTCGGAGACCGACGGCCACCGAGCGTGCAGCACGGCCTCGAAGTCGTAGACCCGATCGATCAGGCGGCGATCGAGCCAGGGGGTACCTGGATTGCGGCGATCCTCGTAGCGGAGCCACTCGTCGGAGAGCCAGCCGTCGAGGTCACGTGGGAAGGAGAAGCCCTGGGCCTGGGCCTCGTCGTACATGCCCGGCAAGGGCACCGGTGTGTACATGTAGAGGATGATCTCGCAAGCAGGGTTGTCGTCCTTGAGATCGCCGATGAGCGCGAGTGTCCGCTCGATGTCGCGCTCGGGATTGGCCGGGTTTCCCAGCACGAAGGAGAACTCCGGGATCACCCCATGAGCACGGGCCAGGCGGTTCAGCTCTCGGGTCTGCTGCACCTGCAGCCCGCCCTTGTCCATGGCATCGAGAGCCTCGGGATCGCCCGACTCGGCCCCGTAGAAGACCATCGCCAGGCCCGAGCGCGCCATGATTCGCCAGGTCTCCTCCGACCATCCGAGCATGGTGTCGATGCGACCCTCGCCCCACCAGCGAAGTCCGAGGTCGACGATGCCTTCGGACACGGCCGCTACCCGCTTCTCGGCGGCGAAGAAGTTGTTGTCGTGGAACTCGATGGCGTCCGCCCCGTAGTCCTCGACCAGGTGCCGTACGGTCTCGACCACCCGGGGGGCCGGGTCGGCCAGCCAGCGCCCCTCGAACATGTTGACGACTGCACAGAAGTTGCAGGTGAAGGGACAGCCCACGGACGAGTGGTGGTTGAAGGTGCGGCTGCCGAGGAAGGTCGGGGCGGCGTAGGTCTCCATGTCGAGACGCTCGTACGGCGCGCGACCGTGCTTCCAGCTGAAGGAGTAGCGCCTCGACGGCCCCTTCAGCAGACGCCCGTCTCGCCAGGTCGCCACCCCGGCCACATCCGCAGGGTCAGCGCCGCTCAGCCACGCGTGGCAGAGGTCGGCCAAGGTCTCCTCACCTTGACCGATCACCACGTGATCCACGGCGGCGTCGCGGGCAACAGCTTCCGTGTAGACCGTAGGAAAGTAGCCGCCCCAGACAATGCGCAAGGCCGGCCAGCGGCGCTTCAGGGACCGGCACCACGGGGTGGCCCAGCGAAGCTGGGGGCCGGGCATGACGGTCACCAACACCACGGTGCCCGCGGGGTCCCGGGCGATGGCCGCCTCCGCACGGGCCTGGGCGTCAGCCGTCACGTTGGCGTCGACGATCTCCCAGCTCACCTCGGCAGGGATGCCGCGGGCGAGGAAGAGCACCGAGAGCGGCAGCCGACGGTGGGCTTTCTGGGCACGCGGATTCACGAGCACGAGGTGCATGGGGTCCCCTAGCCCGCCGCCGCCCCGATGGCGTCAGCCGAAGCTCAGGTCAGTCGCGCCCAACAGACGCAGGACCGACATGCCGGCTCGGTGGCCTGGTCGAGGGCACGCAGCGCGGGTGCAGTGCGGGCCAGCCCAGCCTGAAGGCCCTCGGCAGCCGAGCCGTGTGGCGGCAGGAAGAAACACGGACGCAGAGACAGATCGGCCCCCACCAGCGCCGTGGTGAAGGGGGCATCGCACGGAGGGGACGCGGCAACGCCATCGCCCTCGGCGAGCTTCCAGATGCGATCGAGGGCATACGGACTGTCGATGAGAAAGTCGTCCGGCAGCGTTGCGCGCAGTGCGGTGAGTTCCTCGCGGAGGGCGACGGGTCCCGGTCGCGCGGGTGCCGCAGCCCGCTCCCCGAAAGCCTCGATGTTGTCGACATCCATGGCCAGGAAGCTCACGGTGTCACAGCCGAGCTCTCGCGCAGCATGGGCGATCTGGAGCAGCTGGCCGGCGTTCCCGGGACCCACCGTGACCCGGGCGCCGATCCTCACAGCCGGGGCGACGGCCCGCAGGGCAGCGATGCCTCTGCCGACAGCCGCGAAACCATCCACGCCCCGCGCCTGTCGGTACGAGGAAGCGTCATGTCCGTCGAGCGAGACGATCACCTCGGGACAAGCCGCCCCCACCACAGCGGCGTGTCGCGCGAGAGCCAGGCCGTTGGTGAGGAGGCAGGGCGTCAGGCCCGCGGCACCGATCACGTCCAGCAATTCCGCAAGATCAGGTCGCAACAGCGGCTCGCCTCCGGTGAGCAGCGCCCGCTCCGCACCCATGGCTGCCGCCTCCCGCGCCAGCTTCCCCACTCGGGACGCCGTCAGCGCCTCACCGCCGGCAGGCCCACGAAAGCCACAGCCCACACACCGAGACTGGCAGCCCTGGGTGAGCTCGAAGATCACGGTGTGCAGACGGGTGAGCTGGCCCGTTCGACGGGCCTTCCGAGTTCTCAGCCGACGCGACAATGGCCCGACATCAGCGGGTGGAGGCCGCCCCAGGGGCTCAGGGCGCCGCCGCATGCCCACCACCAGGTGGTCCCCCATCTCCCGCACCACCGGCAGCCCACGAAGGCGTCGCTCCACGCGCTCGGTCAGGGCG
>JAERSX010000188.1 GCA_016845285.1 Deltaproteobacteria bacterium
ATCGACCCCTTCGACCTCTACGACGAGGACACCGGCATCTACGCCTACGGTCCCCCGGACTACGAGCCCAGCTACCCCTACTTCGGGGCCAACTTCTGGGAGGACTGGGAGCGCGACATGCACGTGGAGGTCTGGGAGCCAGACGGCAGCCAGGTGCTGGCCCAGACCGCGGGCGTCAAGATCCACGGTGGCTACACCCGCGCCTTCGCCCAGAAGAACTTCCGGCTCATCGCCCGGTCCGCCTACGGCCCCGACATGCTGGAGCACGCCTTCTTCCCCACCGAAGCGGCCTCCGAGTACAAGATCGTGGTCCTCGAGGGCGTGGGCGACTGGTGCCCCACCCACACCGAGAACAGCTTCGTCGACGCCGTCTTCCGCGACGAGGACGACGTCCGCTTCCCCACCATCGACACCCAAGCCTGGGAGCCGGCGGTGCTCTACCTCAACGGCGAGTTCTGGGGGCTCTACGCCTTCCGCGAGAAGCTCGACGAGCACTTCATCGCCAGCCAACACGGCGCCGACCCCGACAACCTCGACCGCATCGAGTGCACCGCCGACGGCACCGACGACTGGTGGCGGGTGAGCCAGGGCGACTGGGTGGCCTTCGAGGAGCTCGAAGACTTCGTCGCCGACCACGACCTCGCCGACGAAGAGGCCTGGACGACCTTCAAGACCATGGTGGACATCGACAACCTCGCCACCGCCGTGCTCGCCGAGGGCTACTGGGGCAACTCGGACTGGTGGAACAACAACCTCAAGCTCTGGCGCGAGCGCGAGGACGACGCGAGGTGGCGCTGGATGGTCTTCGACCTGGGCCACGGCTGGCCCTCGGCCACCAACGACCACATCCGCACCTCGGTGAGCTGGAGTGGCCGCGGGCTGCCCATCGCGCAGGCCCTGCGCAACGACGAGTTCCGAGTGCTGCTGGCCAACCAGGGCAGCGACTTCCTCAACACCAACCTGAAGGCCGACGCCGCGCTGGCCCGCCTCGACACCATGCACGGTCGCATCCGACCCGTGATGGCCGAGCAATACGCCCTCTGGTGCGGCCACGACGTGGGCTACTGGGAGGCGCGCGTCTCCACGGCCCGCAGCTTCGTGCAGCAGCGCGACACGGTGTTGTGGGGCCAGCTCCAGACCCATCTCGGGCTGGCGGGCACCACCACGGTGACCCTGGAGGCCGAGCCGGAGGGCGCGGGCTCCTTCCACCTCGAGGTCGTCGACGTGGACGCGCCCTTCACCGGGCAGTTCTGGCGGGGGATCCCGGTGTCGGTGACCGCGGTGCCGGCCGAGGGCTACAGCTTCGCTGGCTGGGCCGACGACCTGGGTGAGGAGGAGACGCTGACCCTCACCTTCGACGAGGCGCAGACCCTGACGGCCACCTTCGACTGACGCCCGCTCCAGGCAGCCGGCGCCCCCGGCGCGGCCTTCAGAGCACCACGAGGCAGATCAGCAGCGGTGTGGCCGCCTTCAGCACCTGGAAGAGCCGCTTGCGCGCCCGCGCCGCCTTGTCGCCCTCGCCACCCGACTGCCGCACGAGGGCGCGGAGCTGGCCGCGGTCGACATCGTCGTGACCATCGACGAAGGCCTGGATGGCCGGGTCACCCTCGGCGATGAGCCGGGTCCGCCAGCGCTCGATCATGTGGAGCCGGGTGTCTTCGGGGTCGCGCCCGACCATGGCCGCTTCGATGGCTTCGGCGTCGGCCTCCCGCAGCAAGCCGATCACCCGCTTGAGCTGTCGCCGACGTCCCCCGTCGGGCCTCCGCTCCCCCAGACGCTCGACCTCCAGGCGCAGCTCGTCGCTCAAGGGGAGCCGGGCGCGCTTGGACGGGACCAGGTCCACCAAGCGGACGGCGAGCTCGCCCAGGGCCTTGGTCTCACGCCGCGCGGCCTGCCGATCGGGGCGCTCGGAGAAGTCCTCTGGCTCCCCCTCCTGGTCCTCACGGATGAGCTGGAATTTCGTCTTCTTGCGCCCCATTCTGCCCACGCCTCCTTCGCCCCTGCGAGCTTAGCTGGCTCCGCCGCCGAGTCCCTGCTCAGAGCTCACTGAGCAACCGCACGATGTCGCGATCGGTGGCGTAGAGATCATCGACACCAGGGTGGGTGAGCAAGGTGTTCGAGACGAAGGCGCCGAGGTGGCCCAGGCCCTTGCGCATGGCCAAGGCGTTCACCAGGGCTTCGGCCACCACGGAGATCTCAGCGCCCTCGACGAGCACGAGCTCCTCTCGGCGGTGCAAGGCAAGCACGAGCCCACGCAGGCTGTCGTCGATGAGCGCCACCTGGGAGCCCTCCTCTTCCACGAGTCGTGGCTCCAGATAGGCCCGATCGGCACTCCTGCCCACCCGAACCACGTGCCCGGCCACCGGGGTCTTGGGGGCATCAGGGGTCGGGAACCATGCCCATGGGTGGACCAGGGGTCGACCGGAGCTCGACAGGAGCTCGACAGGACCAGGCAAGAAAATGCCGCGCAAAGGGTCCGTGCACCCAGTGATATTGAAAGTCACTTTCATTTTCCCATGGACACCCTCGACCATCCACAGTAGATCCAGGGCACTCTGAAAATGAAAACCATTTTCAAAACGAAGGTAGAACATGCGCCCGCTCCTACTGAGCTCGCTCCCCCTCCTGCTCGTCGCCTGCGGTGACAAGGACGACGATACCGGCACGGCGGAAGCCGACGCCGACACGGACAGCGACACGGACAGCGACACAGACAGCGACACGGACAGCGACACAGACGCCGATCCCGACTGGCACTTCGAGACGGAGCTGTCCGGCGGAGAGAGCTCCGTGTCCTACGCGGGCCAGACCTTCCGCCAGCTGCTGATCAGCGACCTCAAGGGTCACACGGGCGGCCTGACCGACCGCCTGAACGACGCCAGCCTCATCCCCGCGAGCGGCGACGTCGCCGAGGAACTCGGCTTCTACTACGACTTCGACAGCGACGCCTACGGCGACCTCGACCACGGCTTCAGCGCCGACGAAGACATCAGCCAGACGACCTACGACGACGTGTCCACAGACAAGGACATCAACGGCAAGATCGCCGGCAACGACCCCGAGGGTCAGCACAAGGACTGGTCCACGGAGATGGTCGGCTGGGAGGCCGAAGACGTCACCACCCCCGAGAGCCTCGTGCGCCACTGGTTCGACGTGATCGACGACGCGTCCGTCGCCTGGGCCAACGGCACCTACGACACCGATCCCTGGGGCAACAACGTGCCCGACGTCCACGTCGACGGCGAGGGCCGCGACTACCAGCAGCTCATCCAGAAGTTCCTGAGCGGTGCGGTCGCCCTGAGCCAGGGTGCCGACGACTACCTCGACGACGACACCCTCGAAAAGGGCCTGTACAGCGACCACACCGTCACCGTTGACGGCAAGAACTACACCGCCCTCGAGCACGCCTGGGACGAGGGCTGGGGCTACTTCGGTGGCGCCCAGACCTACCCCCAGTGGTCAGACGACGACATCGCCGACATCGGCGCGATGGACATGAACGGCGACGGGATGATCGACCTGAGGAGCGAGGTGAACTGGGGCCACAGCGTGAACGCCGCCAAGCGCGACCGCGGCGCCGTGATCGCCACCGACATGACGGGGGACGCCTGGGAAGGCTTCTTCAACGGCCGGGCCCTGCTCGCCGAGACCGCCGGCAGCGAGCTCAACTGGGAGCAGATGGACCAGCTGGCCGGCTACCGCGACCAGGCGCTCCTCGCCTGGGAGCAGGCCATCGCCGCCACGGTGATCCACTACATCAACGACACCATCCGGGACATGGGCGACATCGGCACCGACGACTACTCCTTCGGCAGCCACGCCAAGCACTGGTCCGAGCTCAAGGGCTTCGCGCTGTGCTTCCAGTTCAACCCCCACTCCCCCATGAGCGACGAGGACTTCGAGACCCTGCACGACCTGGTCGGCCAGGCGCCGGTGCTGGAGTCCACCACGTCCTCGGCCGGATCCGATTACGTCGACGATCTTCTCGAGGCCCGAGCCCTGCTCGGCACGGCCTATGGCTTCGACGACGACAACCTTGGAGACGAGAACGGTGAGAACGGCTGGTAGCGCTTCGAGCTGGGTGGTGCTGCTGGGCCTCGCCCTGGCGGCGGCCCACCCCGCATGCACCGGCAACAGTGGCTCGGGCACCACCCCGACCCTGACCGGTGACCTGGTCTACGCCACCTTGCGTGCCGTAGGGCCAGACGTCGTCCTGCCCGCCCTCGATCGCTTCCTCGACGAAGCGGCCGCCTTGACCGAGGCCAACGACGCCTGGCTCGCCGCTGCCGAGAGCGGCGGTGATGCCGACGTGGCTCGCGAAGCCGCACAGGCCCGGTGGCTCGCGGCCATGGCCGTCTGGCAGGAGCTGGAGGTCATGCAGATCGGTCCCACCGGCTCCTCGCTCACCGCCATCGCAGGCGAGGACTACCGGGACGAGATCTACAGCTGGCCCACCACCAACTCCTGCCGAGTCGACCAGGAGACGGTGGCCGAGGCCTGGACCTCCGACGACTACTTCACCGCCAACCTGGTCAACAGCTACGGCCTCGACGCCCTGGAGCACCTGCTCTTCTACGGCCCCGACAACGACTGTCCAGGCCAGGTCGAGATCAACTCCGACGGCAGCTGGAACGCGCTGGGCGACGACGGCGTCACGCGCAACCGAGCCGCCTTCGCTGTGGCCCTGGCGACCCGGGTCGAGGCGGAGGCCACCGACCTGCGCACCCGCTGGGACGAAGACGACTTCTCGGGCACCCTGGCTGGCGACACCGACGGCTGGCCCTATGGCGACGGTCAGACTGCACTCAACGCTGTCTTCGATGCGCTGTTCTACCTGGAGCTCCTCACCAAGGACCGCAAGCTCGCCCAGCCCCTCGGTGGCGGCGACTGCGGCGAGGAGAGCTGTCCAGACGATGTCGAGGGACTGACCAGCGGCAGCGGCGGGCTCTGGATCGCCGCCAACCTGCGCGGCTTCCGCGACCTCTTCACCGGCGCCGACGGCATGGGCATGGACGACCTGCTGGTCGATGTGGGCCACGGCGATCTCGCCGATCAGCTGGTCGTCGACATCGACGCCGCCATCGACGCCGCCGAGGCCATCGATCCCGATCTCGCAACCTTGGTCGAGGACGATCCCGACGCCGTGCAGGATGTGCACGACGCCGTGAAGAAGGTCACCGACGTGCTCAAGGGCGATCTCGCCACGGTGCTCGCGCTGGAGATCCCGAGCGAAGCCTCGGGCGACAACGACTGACGGTGTCCGACCCACGCCACAGGCTGCCCTGAGGAATCCGTGGAGCTCTCTGCCATCGTTGAGGCCCTCGCCACCCCGTTCGCTGATCCGTCCAGCCGAACCTGGTGGGGAGGCCTCGTGATCACCGGGGTGATCGCCATCATCGCCTACCGCCGATGGGACCTCGCAGGCGCTCTCCGCGTCCTCCGCCACCCCAGCAACCTCCTCGACGTCCAGCTCTACCTGGGCCGCTCCTTCCTCGACCTGCTCACCGGCACCGGTGGACTCGGCCTGGCCTGGCTCCTCGCCACCCACGGAGTGCGCCGAGCCGACGCCGTCCTGGGCCGCCCGAGCCCCCCCGAGGTTCCCGAGCCCATGCTCGCCCTGGTCTACAGCGCCGTGCTCTTCGTGGCCTGGGACCTGAGCCGCTTCGTGTTGCACTGGCTGCTCCACCGAGTGCCCGTGCTGTGGGCCTTCCACCAGGTCCACCACTCGGCCGAGGTGCTCACTCCCCTGAGCTTCCACCGACTGCACCCCGTGGAGAGCTGGCTCTACCGGCTGCGGGGAGCAGTCGTGACCGGCACGGTCGCCGGCGTCTTCTTCTGGCTCTTCCGCGGCCGTGCCGACCAGCTCACCCTCCTCGGCGTGCCCGCCGCCGGGCTGGTGCTCAACGTGGTCACGGGCAACCTGCGCCACAGCCAGCTCTGGCTGCCCTACCCGGCCTGGCTCGAGCGCTGGCTCATCAGCCCGGCCCAGCATCAGCTCCACCACAGCGCCGAGCCCCGTCACCACGACGCCAACTACGGTACCTGGCTGGCCGTCTGGGACCGCATGGCCGGCACCCTGCAGATCGCCGAGGCCCCCCCCGCGCGCTTCGGTCTCGCCGACAGCAGCGCCAACCACGGCCACGACCTGCTCAGCGCCTGGTTCGGCCCCTTCCGCGGCGCCCTGCGCTCCCTCGCACCCGCAGCCCTCGCCCTGCTCCTCGTCACCCCCGCCCATGCCCAGGACACCGGCACCGAGGACGAGGACGAGGACCCCGCCGCCGAGGAGCCTCTCCCGCCTGCCGACGCGCCTGGCGAGGAGATCCTTGTCACCGACGAGGACGGCATCCCGCGGGTCGCCGGCTCGGCCCACGAGGTCGACGAGGAGGCACTGACCCAGTTCGAGTACGACGACATCGAGCGCATCCTCGGCCAGATTCCCGGGGTCTCCACCCGCGGCGAGGACGGACACGGCCTGCGCCCCAACATCGGCATCCGCGGGGCCAACAGCGACCGCAGCGCCAAGATCACGCTCATGGAGGACGGCGTGCTCCTGGCGCCGGCCCCCTACGCTGCGCCCGCCGCCTACTACTTCCCCACGAGCACGCGCCTCGTAGGCGTCGAGGTCTTCAAGGGCCCGGCCGCCACCCGCCACGGTCCTCACACTGTGGGAGGCGCCATCAACCTCCAGACCCGCGCGGTGCCCGAAGAGCCCGAGTTCACCCTCGACCTCGCGGGGGGGCTTCGCAACACGGGCAAGGCCCACGCCTGGGCAGGAACGAGCGGTGACCACTTCGGCCTGCTCCTCGAAGGCGTCCACCTCGTCTCGGCTGGCTTCAAGGAGCTCGACGGGGGCGGCCCGACTGGCTTCAACCGCACCGAGCTCATGGCCAAGGGCATGTGGCGCCCCGTCGAGGCCCACCG
>JAERSX010000189.1 GCA_016845285.1 Deltaproteobacteria bacterium
GGCCTCGGCTACACCCCAAGGCCCCCGCCACCCATCCCGGCCGACTCGCGCCTGCTCGCGCGTCTCGACGCAGAGCTTGCCGACGTTCTCACGGTGGGGGCGGTGACCACGGATCTGACCCTGGCTGGGCGGCTCTCGGACGGCTGGCAGGTGGAACATCTCGAAGCCTACGGCGCCGCCTGTGCCTGCGCAGCCGCCGGTGTGCCCTTCGTCGCAGTGCTCGGCATTGCCAATGATGTCGGGCCTGCCGCTCACGCCCAGTGGCTGACCCATCGCAACGCTGCGCAAGATGCCGCCCGGGCAGTGGTTCGCCACTGGGCCGCCTCGGGCGAGCTATGATCCTGACCATCCATCGAGCCCCTCGGAGTCATCGATGCTTGTCTTGAGTACCCTCCTCCTTGCTCCTGCCCCCGCTCAGGCCCAGAGTCTGAAGGAGGTCTGGTCCTACAACGAGTTCGAGACCAACGAGTCGTACGCTGGCTACGACGGCTGGGAGAACGGCTACTCGGACGACATCTGGTTCGGGTACGAGGGCAACACCGCCAACTACGTCTTCTCGTCGACCGACGACGGTGAAGAGGGGGACGAGTTCGGCACGGGCGGCCCCGCCGACAATTGGCTCGTGCATGAAGACATCTCTGTCGAAGACGGGATGATCACCGCCTACATGTGGACCGAAGACGACGACACCATGGGCATTGTCTTCGGGTTCCGGGACAGTGATGCCTGGATCGGCTTCGCGCTGACGGGCGACGGCGGCGGCGGCGGTGGGGCCTCCAGTCCCTTCGGTGCCTCTTCGGCCGAGGGTGTGCTGGTGAAGGTGGAGGACGGCGAGGTGGAGGTCCTCGAGACGGCCCGTATGGCCTACGACGACGGCACGGTCCAGCGCATCGGCATCAGCTTCAACGATGGCGAGGTCGTGGGTCTCTTCTGGGAGGACTACACCGACGAGCTGGATGCACCCTTCGACACCATCGAAGGCAGCACCGATGGCTTCGGTCCAGGCTCGGGTGGCGTCTACGCCTACAACGCTGGCGGGAACGACGACGGCGACCGCTCCTGGGCTGGCTTCGGCAACATCCAGGTCTATCAGTGGGACGACGACGAGGACGGCGTCGTCGATGACGAGGACAACTGCGAATTCGTCGAGAACCCCGACCAGGAAGACGCGGACGGCGACGGCATCGGCACCGCCTGTGACGACGACGAGGGCGGCGGCAGCGGCGGCGGCAGCGGGAGCGGAAACGGCTCTGGCGAGGGCGGCGACGACACCGGCGGTCACTACATCGAGGGCCTCAACGGCGAGCTCAGCACCTGCGGCTGCAGCGGCACGGGCGGGCTGGCCGGCGGGCTTCTGTTCGCCATGTTCGCCACGTTCTTGCGGCGTCGGGAGTCCTGAGCCCCGTGGCGAGCGGCACCATGCGCTGGACCGACTGCCGCGTCGTTGCATTTGACACGGAAACGACGGGTCTCAATGCTTTCGCCGGCGATCGGGTCATCGAGTTCGGTGCCGTCGAGATCGACATCGATGCTGAAGGGCGGGTGACGGGCGCCCAGGCGCACGACTTCCTCATCAACCCGTTGATGGCGATCCCGCGCACCGCTTCGCGCATCAGCGGCATCACAGACGAGGATGTGGCTGGCAAGCCAACCTTCGGCAAGCTGGCGCCCCAGATCCGGGCCCTGCTCGCCGACGCGGTCCTCGTGGCGCACAACCTGCCCTTCGATCTCGGCTTCATCCGGCAGGAGCTTCGCGGAGCCGGCCTTCAGTGGCCGGCCACTCGCGCTGAGGTGGACACCCTCCCGCTGAGCCAGCGGTTGCTCTCGGAGCTCCGGTCTCACAAGCTCGAGAACATCTGCCATCACCTCGGCGTGCCCCTCGACAACGCGCACCGCGCCAGCCATGACGCCGAAGCGACCGGTCGTGTCCTGGCCGAGATCGCACGTCGGCACGGCGCTCCTGCCGACCTCGAGGGTTTCGTACGCTGGGCAGACGCCGTGGGGCCTCCCCCCGACTCGGGCCATCTCGTGGTGGGCGAGCAGGGCCTGGCCGAGTTCACCGGCGGGCCCCACGCGGGTCATACCGTCGAAGACCACCCCGACTACCTGCAGTGGATGATCATCGCCGTCGAGCGCCGCGGAGATCGCTGGCAGCCTCGCTTCCCCGACAGTGTGCGCGAGTGGGCTCGGCGCTGGCTGCGGGTCCGTTGTTCGGGGCGCTTCCGGGGGAGCCCTCGCTCTCAGGGCAGCACCGACTGGACCATCGCACCGGCCGTGTGGGGATAGGCTGGGACGCGGAGGCAGCATGGGCAGAGGACTGTGGGCGGGGCTGGTGCTCCTCGGGGCGTGCGTGCCCGCGAGCTACGACCGCGACCTCGTGACCCAGCTCGACCGGGAGATCCTTGCGCTGAAAGAGCGCAACAAGGTGGTCAGTGGGAAGCTGGAGAACTGCGATGTAGACGGAAATCCGGGGCCCATCTACGCGGAGCTGGTCCAGGTCTTCTCGGGGACCGATGTCAGGGTGAGCAAGCACGGCATGCGCACCGTGGTGGTCATCCCCGCCGACCGTCTCTTCGGTCGTCTGGGCAGCCAGCTGCGGGAGGAGGCCATCATGGTGCCCGACATGTTGGCGACCGCCCTTCAGCTCCACGATGACAAGCACGTCTGGGTCATCGCCCACACCGACGACGAGGAACTCAGCGGGTCTTCGCGACGGCGCTACGGGTCGCTGTGGGGGCTCTCGATGGCTCAGGCGACGGGCTTCATGGTGTCGCTGGTGGAGCTCGGAGTGGCGGAGCGTCGCTTCACCATCGCCGGTCGTGGTGGGCAGGAACCGGTGGCCGAGACGGACACGCCAGAGGGTCGGGCCAGCAACCGCCGCTTGGTCGTGGTCATCGGTCCTCCCGACGACTTCGAGTGACCGCGGCTCCCTCGCGCTAAGCTGCGCGCGTGAGGTGTTCATGACGGGATCTCGAGTGCTCTTGGCAACGATGGGCCTGGCCGGGGTCCTGGCCGTCACCAGCTGCAAGGGTGATGGCAAGGACAGCGGCGGGTCTGCGGGCGACGCGGACAGTTGCGGCGATGTGGACGGCGCTGGCGGCGACTCGGGCGATGTGCCCAACATCTACGGCAAGTGGACCGTCTCCTTTGGCCATCACCTCTACGACGACAACGACTGCAACCTCGAGAACCTGACCCAGTCGGACATGAAGTGGTTCAACTCCAACATGGAGATCGACGGGCGGCCACCTGACGTCTACGCCTACTTCGACGATGACGATGAGGAGCGCTTCTACGGCCAGCTCAACAGCAGCGGCGGTGTTGTCTTCACGGGAATGCGCGAGCAGGCGGGCCACAACCTGTACCTGAGCGTGGGCGGACTCCTCTACGAGGTGCCCCAGGTCGATCGGGACGAGATCCGCGGCTTCGGCTACGTCGGCGTCGACATCGACGGCGAGGATGCCGTCATCGACTGCTGGCTCCAGGGCGACTTCGTGGCCAAGAAGAGCGGCAACTGAGCACTTCGGCCCTCGTGGTGGATGGAGGAGGCGCGTGAGACAGCGGCGTCGGCAGCGCACTGACACCTCGGGCCGACGCACCGTCGCTGGCTACGACGCGGTGTTCCGTGCGTCGATGTGGATCACCCCGGAGCAGATCGACGACGGGCTGGCCATCTCCGAGGCCATGAGTCGCCTCGACCCCTGCGCCACTGACCTCGCCACGCTCCTGCTGCTG
>JAERSX010000190.1 GCA_016845285.1 Deltaproteobacteria bacterium
GGTCGGCGGGGTCCCAGGCCAGCAACTCCAGGAGCAGGAACTCGATCCGACCCAGAGCTGCGCGCTCGACGGGATCGTCGATGTGGGTGAGGAGTGTCTTGACCTTGGACAGGATGTTGCCGACCCACATGTCGTGATCGGCGCGCTGACGGGGTGGGTTGGGGAAGCGACGTCCCGTCAGCAGGTTCGCGAGCACCACGCCCACTGAGTAGATGTCGCTGGCGGTGCCCTCGCGGCCTGTTCGTCGCTCCGGGGCCATGTACTTGGCCGAGCCAAAGACGATCCCCTGCTCCTCGACAGCCTCCCGTCGCGCGAATTCGGCGTGGGCGACGCCGAAGTCCAGCAGCTTGACCTCGCCTTGTGCGGTGATGCGGATGTTGCTGGGCTTGATGTCGCGGTGGACCAGCTTGAGCAGCTGGCCCTCGTCCTCGGTGTAGTAGGCGGTGTGGAGCGCGCTGCAGACGTCCTCGATGATCTCGAGAGACACGATGAGGGGCGGCACGTTCGAGGCGATCACCGCCGTCAGGTCAGCACCCTCGATGTACTGCATCACCACGGCCCAGCCGGCGCCCAGGTGGACCAGGCTGTGCACCCCCACGATGGCGCGGTGCCGGATCAAGCCCAGGATCCGAGCCTCATCGCGCAGGCGTCGACCGATGTCCTCCTCGGCCTCGCCCTGGTAGTGCATCAGCTTGAGGGCGACCTGCTGGGTGAAGCCGGACTTTTCCCGCAGTTCGGCCCGGTAGACCGTGCCGAATGCGCCGCGTCCCAGCGTCTCCAGGACTTTGAACCTTCTTCCCTTCATGGTGCCTTGGGCGACTGCAGGCGCAGGCTACCCCATGGCAGCACGGCTCGGTTGGGACGCTGGGCGTGGGGGCCGTCAGGCCTTCACGAAGCCGAGCTCGTTGAGGTAGTTGTGCTCCAGCTTGGAGCGACTGCGGGCGAACTGGCTTCGGACGAAGAGTGCGGCCCCGGCAGCCATCGCGGCCATGCGAACCGGCAGGGCTGGTCGCTCGGCGGGCACGAAGCCCAGCGCCCGTCCCTGACGCCGCACGCGGGTGGTCACGTGGGAGAGGAACGCGGGGAGGTGCTGCATGACGGGGTGGGTGCTGTAGCGGCGGGCGATCTGGCGACCCACGAAGGGGACCATCGCCAGCTGGAGCTCGAGCAGGCCGTAGTAGGGCCAGCGGAGCCAGGGCTTCTCTGCCAGCAGCCTCACCGTCTCTTTCTCGCCCCAGGCCACATGCTCGCTCTCCTCCCGGCAGACGGCCCGGAGCTTTCGGAGGATGCCGGGCACCCTCGGATCGTCTTCGGGCAGGGTCTGGAGCAGCACGTCCCGGAAGATGTCGAGGACCATGCCCTCGCCCAGGGCGTGCTCCATGAGCACCTTCAGCGGGTAGTAGTGGTTGTGGCTGCTGAGCAGGCGAACCACCCAGTGGCCGGGCACCGGGGTGAGCTCGAGCTCACGGAAGATGCTGGCAAAGAGCTCGAGGTGGTTGAGCTCCTGGCGGGCCTGTCGCACATAGAAGCGGGCGGCCTCGAGGCTGCCGGCTGCGTACAGGCTCATGCCACAGTACACGCCCGTGGCCTCGCCAAAGAGGGCCTGAGACAGGCAAAAGGTCACGATCTCCCTGTCTTCTGGCAGGGAGAGATCGAAGGCGGCTCCGGCGAAGTCGTAGACGGGTACCACTGCGCTCTCCTTGTCCACGGTGGGAATGGAGAGCTCGCCTTCGAGCACGTCGGGGTCGTAGTTCACGGACGTCATGGGGATCCTCGGCCGGACAGACCTAGCGCGGCCCTGGACGGGCGTCATCCCGGTTATCCGCCCGGATGCGTCTGCCTACCCTCGTTCGCGGTGTGCTGATCCGCCGCTACAAGCGCTTCCTCGCCGACGTCGACCTGGACACCGGCGAGACCGTGACGGCCTGGTGCCCGAACCCAGGACGGATGACGGGCTGCGCCTTTCCCGGCGAGCCCGTCTGGCTGTCCCACGACCCCAGCCCGCGCCGCAAGCTGGCCTGGACCTGGGAGCTGGGCAGGTCGCCGGATGGCGCGCTGATCCTCGTCAACACCCAGCGGCCCAACGGCGTGGTCGCCGAGGCGGTGGAAAACGGGCGGATCGCCGCGCTGCGGGGCTACGCCAGCCTGCGTCGGGAGGTGCGCTACGGCACCGGTAGCCGCGTGGACCTGTGGCTGGACGATGCCGAGGACGGCGGGCCCCCGTGCCTCGTCGAGGTGAAGAGCGTCACGCTGCCTGTGGGCGAAGGCGTGGGTGCATTTCCCGACTCGGTGAGTGCTCGAGGTCGGCGTCACATGGAGGCGCTGGCTGTGGAGGTGGCCGCTGGAAGACGGGCGGTGGTCTGCTTCCTGGCCTCGCGCCCTGACATCGAGGTGGTGCGTCCGGCCGACGAGATCGATCCCGCCTACGGCGCGGCCCTGCGCGCGGCGGTGGAGGCGGGCGTGGAGGTCGTGGCCGTGGGCGCGCGGGTCGGCCTCGATCAGGTGGTGGTTGGAGAAGCGCTGCCGGTCTTGCTCTGAGCGCTTGATGTGGACCCGTCTCTTCTCCCGGATGGAGAGGTTGACCGGGACCGGTGGCTTGGTCGCCTGTGCCGTGCCACCAGAGTAGGACCTGTCCCCCGATGGAGCGATCGTGGATGATCTGATCACCAACACTTTCGACCCGAAAGCCATGGACGAGTCGCAGGTCCGGGCCTTGGCACGCACGCTCTTCGAGCCCCATCACGAGGTGTTCGATCGGGTCCATGTCGACAAATTCTTCGACTACCTGAGCCAGCCGGACACGACCCGCACGCGCATCCAGGGGGTGTTCCTTCCGGACGGGCGGGCCGTGGGGTACACGGCGGTCCACTTCTACGAGCTCGAGTTCCGGGGGCGCTCCTGCGTGGTGGTGCGCATGGCCTCCGCCTTCGAGCCTCGGTTCCGTGGCAAGAGCGGCCAGGGTGCCTTCCTGGCCCAGGAGCTGGCGCGCTACCGCCTCGCGCGACCTGGCTGGGACATGTACGGCGTGAGCTTCGTGGTCCACCCCCGCAGCTACAAGTTCCTGTCCCAGTTCATGCCCGACTTCCACCCCAATTGGAACGAGCAGACCCCCGACGATCTCCAGGAGTTCATGATCTCGTTGGCCGTTCGCTTCGGGTTTCCCGCGGTCGAGGGCGCGCAACCGCTGGTACGCGACGTGGGTTGGACCGCCCGGGACACCGCACAGGAGCGGATCTGGTGGGCGCGCACGGACGATCCGGCGGCCCGCTTCTATGCCTCCTACAACCCGGGGTCTGCAGAAGGGCACGGCATCATCCTCTGCTGCAACTTCTCCGCGGCTGGCGTGGCCTCCGGCATCGGCCGGCTGGCGCAGCACACGCTGTCACGCCACTGGGAGCAGGCGGTGAGCGAGCTGCAGGGCCTGGGCCTGGGCACCCGTGTGCCCACCGAGACGGCTGCCAGGCTGCTCAGCGACTGCAGGCTCTTCGACGAGGTGGCCCCAGAGGCCTTGCAGGCCCTGGGCGAGGTGGCCGAGCGTCGGAACTTCCCCGCGGGCACGCGCCTGGTACGACAGGGTGATCCGAGCGAGGCACTGCACGTCGTGGTCGACGGTGAGGTGCAGGTCGAGCTGGAGCAGGGGGCGGACGAAGCGCCGCTCGTCGTCGATCAGCTCGGAGCAGGCTCGGTCATCGGGGAGAGCGGCGTTCTCCTGGAGAGTCAGCGTGGCGCTACCGTGCGGGCTCTGACGGCCACCGAGACCCTACAGGTGGCCCGCAAGGCCTTCCTCGAGGTGCTCGATGCGCACCCGAGCCTCGCCCAGCGCGTGTGGCATGTCGTGGCGGCCCGCCGGCTGGAGAACCTCCTGCTGAGCAGCGGGGCCTTCAGGGAGCTGGGTGTGGACGAGCGCCACCACGTCCTCGATCACCTGCGATTGAGCCACCTGACCCGGGGCACCGTGTTGCCCTTGGGCCAGGCCGATGCGCTGTTCGTGGTGAAGGGACGCGTCGAGGTCAAGTCGACCGCGGGGTGGTCGATCGTGGACGCGCCGGCCATGCTCTCTCCAGGGGCTCGCAGCACCTGTCATGCCACCGAGCCGGCGGTCGTGGCCCGGGTGGCGCTCCGGTTCAGCGCCCTTCGGGGCTAGCATGACCTCCGAAGCCAGAAGCTCCTCGGCCTCGACATGGACGAGCCTCAGCGCTCGGCCCGGCGCAGCACCACCACCTGACGGTGGATGAGGTACGCCAGCGGGCCGATGACGCCCAGCGGAAGGGAGATCACGAAGTAGGGAACCCAGGGCGTGCCGGTCTGGGAGGCGTCGTGGCGGAGGTACGTCCAGACCACGCCCAGCGTCAGCACGAGGTCCACGAGCACCTGGCGGCTCCACGGGTCGTCCCGCGCGTTGATGAGGAAGCCCCAGTAGCCCTCCTCCAGGATGATGCCGGTGCTCCAGCCGCCGAAGGCCAACAAGACGGTGATGAGGATGATGAGGCGGGTCATGATGGCTCCTTGTCTGAGAACAAGGTCACCCACAGAGGTCATGTTTCCCATTACCTATGAGGTCATGGAACCCATGATTCTGTGGGCTACCCTGGGGTCATGCAGCCCTTTGGACCCACCCTTCGAACCTGGCGTCGTCAGCGCCGCATGAGCCAGCAGTCCCTCTCCCAGGCTGCCGAGGTCTCGACCCGCCACCTGAGCTTCCTCGAGACCGGCAAGGCCCAGCCCAGTCGGCAGATGGTGTTGGTGCTGGCCAGCGCCCTGGAGATCCCCTTGCGCGAGCGGAACGCCCTGCTGGCGAGCGCGGGCTTCGCGGCGGCCTACGGCGCTCGTGACTTCGGCGATCCCGACATGCACGAGGTCCGTCGGGTGCTCGACTTCGTGTTCCAGCGCGCCGAGCCCAACCCGGCGCTGGCCGTCGACCGTCACTGGCGCATCCACGCCATGAACCAAGGCGCCCAGCGCATGGCTGCCTTCTTCATCGACCCCGACCCCGAGCTGCTCGCGTTCATGGACCAGGCGATGCACCTGATCTTTCACCCCAAGGGGCTGCGTCGATACATCGTCAACTGGCCCGCGGTGGCCACGGTGACCCTCGATCGCTTGCGCGCCGAGGCTGTCCAGGACCCCGTGGTGGCCCAGCTGCTCTCGGAGCTCGAGGCCTACCCGCCCACCCCGCGTCCGCAGGTCTCGCCGGGCGACCAGGTGCTCATCCCGGTCCACCTGCGCAAGGCGGGCGTCGAGCTGCGCTTCGCGACCCTGCTCACCACCCTGGGCACGCCCATGGACGCCACGGCCCAGGACCTGACCATCGAGACCTACTTTCCCCTCGATGCGGCGACGGAGGCCTGGATCCAGGGCTGAGCTCGTGCCCACCCAGCCGTTCTGGGTAGGGCGAGCCGCGGCTACTTGGCGCTGATGCGCTCGTGCAGCAGGGTGGCCACGTCGGCCAGCTCGGTCTCTTCGTCCTTGGCCACGCTCAGCATGCGATGGCAGCCCGGGCAGCCCGTGGCGATCTTCTTCTGCTGGGTCTCTTCCATGATCTCGGTGAAGCGGTTCTTCGAGACCTTGGCGGGGCTGTCCCACAGGAAGCCACCACCGCCGCCGCCGCAGCAGGCGGGCACGTTCGGGCTCTTTCCGGCCGTCTTGCCGGTGACGCCGGCGAGGTCGAGGAGCTCGTCGAAGGCGCCCACCTCGTCGTGGTGGATGGTCTTGCAGGGGTGGTGCACGGCCAGGGTCTCGGCCTTCTTGTCCACCTTGAGCTTGCCCCCCTTCACGAGGTCGAGCAGGAAGGTCACGTGGCTCACCACGTTGGTGAACGGCTCCTTCTCGAACTTCTTGGCGGCTTCCGACAGCTGGGTGCCGATGTTGTCGCGGCAGTGGGGACAGATGGTGAGGATGGTGCGGTCGTGCTTCTCGCCGAGCGACTCGCTCAGCACCTCGACCTTCTCCTCCTTGTAGAAGGGCCAGTCCTCCATGAGCCCGCCGCCGTGCAGCAGGCCCTCACCCCAGCAGGTCTCTTCTTCGAGCACGCCGTAGGTCACGCCGGCTGCCTCGAGGAGCCGCGCGGTGGCCACCACCACGGGGCGAGCGTCGGGCGAGTAGCTGCCCTGGCAGCCGAGGATGAAGAGGACCTCGTGTTCTTCGGCGTCGTAGAAGGGAATGCTGTTCTCTTCGATGAACGTGTTCCGGTCTTCCTCATCGGCCGCGAAGATGTTGCCCGCGGCGCTGACGGGGTTGCCGCCGCCTTCCTTCAGGGCCCGGGGCGGGTAGACGCCCTCGGCGGTCATGCGGCCGCGCAGCTCGAGGCCGGCGCGGCTGGGCCGGTTGCCCACGGGGCAGACGTTGTCGCAGGCGCGGCACTGGGTGCAGGTCGACACGATGTCGGGCGGGGCCAGCTCGGCGAGGGCCTCGGCATCGGTGCTGGGGTCGCGGAAGGCCAGCACGAAGTGGTCACGGGGCTGCAGGCCGGCGTCGGCCGAGGGGCAGGCGTCGTTGCAGCGGCCGCACTCGATGCAGGCGGCGGGGTCGAAGAGGGTGTGGAAGCTGAAGTCGGCCACGCCGTTGGGCATGCCCACCCGCGCGAGCTCGGCCTCGAAGGCCTCTTCGTCCTCGTCGTCGTCCTCGTCGCCCATGTCCAGATCGGCTCCGGGCACGGGGCGATCGCCGGGCAGCTCCACCATGTGCTTGAGCACCACGTTGATGGGCCCCACCATCAGGTGGAAGTGCTTGCCGTAGGCGATGAGCGAGGGGAAGCCACACAGGATGAGGTAGTGGGCCCACCAGTTGATGGTGGCGCCGGTGCCCACGATGCCGAGGTCACCGCCCCAGGGGCGCTCGAGGATGTAGGTGATCATCAGGCCGGCGATGAGCGCCAGGACGATGCCGGACTCGAGCATGTGGGTGAGCCGCTGGCGCATGACGGTGTAGCGGCGGATGGCCAGGAAGGTCACGCCCAGGAGCACGAGCACGCTGAAGAGGTCGATGAGGTAGTCGAGCGGCCCCAGGGGAATGGGGTGATCGAGCCCCGCCAGCTTGCTGATGACGTGGGTGACCGACTTCGCTCCGAAGCTGACGAAGCCGTAGAAGACGAAGAGATGCGCGATCCCCACCACCGGGCGGTTGGCGATGACCTTGGTCTGGAAGACCACCTCGGCGATCCCCGTAAACATCCCGGCCGGGTTCACGATGTTGATCTCGCCGCGCTTGGGCCAGACGTGGACCAGACGCTTCGTCCACGCGATGTACGCGAAGGCGCCGGCACCAGCGAGGCCGGCGAGGAGGATGAGGACGACTTCGAGGATGCGCATGGGGGCCTCTCGCGGGGGCGAGGGCCATATCCGATCGTTGCCACCGGATCCGGTGGCTCGCCGTCACTCCGCCACTGAGACCAACTCCACCTGTCCGATGGGGTCTCCCTCCAGCGTCAGCGTCCAGCGGGCCTCGCCCTCGGGAGAGACCTGTCGCAAGGTGCCGGTCACGGTCTCCAGGTACAGGGTGTCGCCGTCGGGCAGGCGACGCGCCTGACCCAAGATGGGCGAGCTGCTCTGGAGCTCGTCGCCATAGGACCAGATCTCGGAAAAGGTGCCGTCCTCCAGGGCAAACTCGACGGCTCGGGTGGTGCCCTGGGTGCTCACCATCAGCAGGGTGCCGTCGTCGGTGATCGTCGGGTCGTGGGGATGGTGGAAGGCGTCGTCGAGGACCAGGAGCTCGACGCCGTCGGGCACGGGCAGGTCGGGCCGGGCGGTGATCCATCGCAGGGGCTGGCCCGTCTGCCGGTCGATCTCGGCGATGGTGTCGAGCTGGTAGAAGCTCACGATGTAGCTGTCGGTCTCGGGCAGGTAGTGGACGCCGTTGGCGTGCGTCCAGTCCTTGCCCATGGGGTAGACGCTGATGATCCAGCCGGCGTTGGGCTCCACCTCCAGCCAGTCCCAGGTCGAGCTGATGATGGTGGTCGTGCCGTCTGGGGCCGTCTCCATGAGGGCGTCGCCCACCACCGGGCCGGTGGTGCCGTCTTTGGGGTTGGTCCAGTCGCGCACGTCGAGGGCCAGCCAGGTCAGGGTGCCGTCGGCGTGCTGGTGGTAGACGTGGTGGGCCCACTCCAGGCCGATCTCCTCGGTGGCCACGCCGTCTTGGTCGAGGACCATGCCCTGGGCGACCGGGTTGGCGAGCAAGGAGTCGAAGGTGGTGGTGCGGATTCCTGAGCCGCCCACATCGCAGGTGGCCTGCACCACTGTGCGGTCCTCCTCGACGCGATGGGCCCAGAGCCACTCGCCCGCCGTGGTCAGGGCGAAGATGTAGGCGGGATCGTCGTAGGACGCCCCCAGGATGACCTCCCCGGCGGTGACGGAGTCGGGGTCACCTTGCACCATGGGCGTGGGCAGCCAGGGAGGCGCCGCGGCGTCGAGGGGCCCCACTCCGCAGACGATGGGCTCGTTGGCGGTGTCGTCAGCGGGTGTGGTCTGGTCGGTGCAGCCAGCAAGGAGCAAGGCCAGGAGGATGCGCATCGGGCCTCATGTGCAGAGGGTCGCCCTATCTCGCGCTCAGCTCACCTTGCACCGCGCCAGGGCATCGGCGGGCAATGGAATGTCGTCGACCAGTGTGACCAACCGTCGCGCAAGGTGCGCTGCTTCACGGCCGGCCTCGAGCTTGTGACCCAGGGTCTTTGCTCCACGTACCCGCACCAGGCGCACCAGGCCCAGGTCGGAGTACAGGGCGTCCATGGTGTCGAAGTGGGCCAGGAGGGCAGCGGCGGTCTTGGCGCCGACCCCCTTGACCCCGGGGACCCCATCGCTGCTGTCGCCCACCAGCG
>JAERSX010000191.1 GCA_016845285.1 Deltaproteobacteria bacterium
CGACGACGACGACGGCGACGGCGACGAAGAGCTCGATGTCGGTGACGCTGGCTACGTCTTCTCGTACTACGACGAGGTGGTCGACTTCTGCGCCTTCGAGGACGGCTACGTTCATGCGGTCGACATCCACGACGAGGAGGCCGAGTGGTGGGGCCACTGGGACTCGTCGAACCCCGAGAGGGGGGTCAGCCTCCGGCTCGAAGGACAGACCAGTGCCACCCATGACGTGGGCTACAGCTGGGACTGCAGCTCTGGCTCGTCGACGACCGATGGCACCAGTGAGCTGGGTGTGATCACGCTTGCTCCGGGGTTTGTGCTGACCTGGGAGATGACTCCCACTCTGTCCTCCGTCAAGACGCTCTCCTACACCGACGACTGGCCGACCAACGGTCTGATCGAGGTGGATCTCGTGCGGGTCAGCTTCGACCCGCTGCTGGATGAAGCCGAGGTCACCGAGCTCCTGGCCGACCTGTCCCTGGAGCAGGTGGGCGAGGACCCAGCGTCGGGTGCGCGGCTGGTTTCGTCCCTCGAGGGTCGTCCGAGCGCTGAGGTGCTCTACACCCTGCTGACCGATGTCCCCGAAGTCCAGTGGGGGCGTCTCATCGAGGTCCCGGACGACGGCTGAGCCGGTCGGTCCACGTGGTCAGATGAACAGTACCGCGATGTAGGTCAGGTAGAGGAGCACCATGACGATGCCCTCTGTCCGGCTCACACGGAGCCCCGTGTAGAGGGTGACCCATGCCAGGCCCACGAAGCCGATCATGACGCCCAGATCGAGGTCCAGGCCGGCGCTCTCGAAGCTGAAGGGCTTCAGCACGGCGGTCAGGCCGAGCACGGTCACGATGTTGAAGATGTTGCTGCCCACGACGTTGCCCACCACGATGTCGGCCTGCTTGCGGGCGGCGGCAACGAGGCTGCTGGCGAGCTCAGGCAGGCTGGTGCCGAAGGCCACGAGTGTGAGTCCGATGACGCGCTCGCTCACCCCGAAGATGCGGGCGAGACCCACGGCCCCCTCCACGAAGGCCTCCGCTCCGAGCACAAGGGTGACGACGCCCAGCAGCGTGCCGAGCACGGCCTTCCAGACCGGGCTGACCGCCACATCGAATTCTTCGGCGAAATCGTCTTCCACCTCGGCACTCTCGCCATCGCCATAGCGGAGGAGGTAGGCGAGGAAGAGGACCAGCAGGCAGAGCAGCAAGACCCCTTCGACCCGACCGACCGAGCCGCTCCACACGACAAAGCAGAGGAAGAGGCTCACCGCCACGAGGAAGGGGATCTCTCGCTTGATGAAGCGTGTGGTGGTCACCATGGGGCGGAGGATGGCCGCCGCGCCCAGGATGAGGCCGATGTTGGCGATGTTGCTGCCGATGACGTTGCCGATGGCGACATCTGGGGCGCCCGAGTAGACGGCGGCCAGCGACGCGGCCAGCTCCGGAGCGGACGTGCCGAGCGAAACCACGGTGAGCCCGATGATCATGGGGCTCAGTCCCAAGTTTCGCGCCAGCTTGATGGCGTTTCCCACCAGCAGCTCACCGCCCACGTAGAGCAGTCCACCGCCGAGGAGCAGCCACAGCACGTCCATTCCACCTCCGCTCGTGGACTCGGTGGGTATCCCGTGCGGGTACGGTGCGCGTGGCCTGCTTGTTGCAGGGGCCAACGCAAGACGCCCTCCCCGAGGGGAGGGCGTTCCAAGACTCAACCGAGGAGAATCACTCGATCCAGGAGCCTGGGTTGGTGCTGTAGGTGTCGACGGCGAGGACCGTCATGTCGGGGCCGATGAAGGCCACGGACGGGATGCCGTAGTCGCTCTCGTACTTCGCCCACACACTGCTATCGTCTGCGAGGTTGGGCACGGAGGTCATGCCGTAGTTGTCCGCCATGCCGGAGAGATCGTTCTGATCTGGGACCTGACCGGAGTTGTCCTCCATCCAGACCTTCAGGATCTGAAGTCCGTCCTCTTCCCACTCTTCCTGCTCACTCTGGGCCGAACTGGCCATCTGGACGCAGTAGCTTCACCAGAAGGCACCGGTCACCATCATGACCGTACGACCGCAGAAGCTGTACAGGTCGACCATCTCTCCGTACTGGTCCATCATCGTGAAGTTCTCGGCGATGTCGCCGGCCTGATAGATGGACCCGCTGGGGCCGGCGCTGCCTTCGGCGATGCCGTCTTCGCAGTTCCCGACGTTGTAGTCGCCCGTGTAGGGGTGGCTGTACTCGAAGGCCGGGTTGGTGCCGCCTTCGACCTCTTCGCCGTCGGTGTAGCCGTCCCCATCGGTGTCAGCGACATCGGGATCGGTGCCATAGGTGGCTTCGTCGGCGTCGCTCAGGCCATCGCCGTCTGAGTCACCGCCGCCGCCGCCGCCTGGGCCGCCATCGCCACCGCCGGTACCCCAACCTGGGGCGGCGCTGGACTCGTCATCATCTTCATCGGCATCACTGCCGAAGCAGCCGGCGAGCATCAGGGTGCCTGATACCAACACGCCGGCCAGGGTCGAGATCCGCATGATCATCTCCTGGAG
>JAERSX010000192.1 GCA_016845285.1 Deltaproteobacteria bacterium
AGACGGCCTCCACGCCACCAAGGGCGACCGGATGCATCCCCTCAGCGTGGCCTCGGCGCCGCCAGCGAACCAAACCGGGCACCCGCCGAGCTAGCGTGACCGAGATGTACTCGGCCGAAGCCGCTAATGCTCGCTATCCGCTGTCGACTACCTTGAGGTCTTCGACGAGGCTCACTCCGTCTATGAGGACCGGTTCATCGCGATTGGGCCCATCATCCGCGGTGTTGTCCTCGTTGTCTGGACCGAGAGGGACGAGGACATTGTGAGAATCATCAGTGCCAGGTGGGCTACCGCCCGTGAGACCGACTTCTTCCACCGGTATTCAAGGAGCAAGTGATGACTGATATTCCTGAGCTCGGTGAACCCGACTTCCAGCGTGCGATGCCTCGTTCCGTTCGTCGACGTCTGATGTCTGGCCGCTTCGAATCCGGTTCCGATATCAAGGTTCTGCGAGCGTTCGTGGGCCTCACACAGAACCAGTTTGCCGACGCCCTCGGCATCAGTGTTCACACCCTTCGGAACTGGGAGCAGGACCGTCGTCGTCCAGAAGGGCCAGCTATCGCTCTTCTTCGGATTGCGGCCCGCCATCCTCGTGTCATCCGTGAAAATCTGGACCAAGAAGCCGCGTAGTCCACCAAGCATCTACGATGACAGGCTTCCCAGGGGCACCAGGCAACCACCATGGTGAGGTGACCAAAGCGCCGACTTTGGCTGTCAAGAGGCGAGCTCTGGATGTACGTCAACGGGGACAACCTGCACCCAACACCGCATAAACGACAGGCCTCCGATCCGGCCCGTCGCCTATGGGACGGCGTTGGGTGCCATGGCCTCTACACCCAGCCGGGTTCTCAGCTGGGCACTACGGCCAAGCGGGAACCTCTATGCATGATAAGTCGTCGTCGGTTTCTACGAAGATGGTCTCATCTGTATAGGGTGCAACCCTTCGCTCGAAGTCCATCTCCGTGGTGTCCAGCAAGACCGTATGCTGCGACAGGGTGCTGTTCGAACGCCACGACGCCACCGGAGAACCATCGAAGGGAATGTCCACAGCCCTCAAGATCCCACCTTGGGACCACACGAGCTTTCCGACATCATGCATCACGTCAGCCCATTCCCAGTTCTCGAGCTCGTGTCGGGCTCCATCACCAAGTAGCGCGTGGCTCTCCTTCATCCGAGGTTGGCTATGCAGTCGTTTCTCGAGGGTCCACCTCCTCGAGATCTGCTTGATGAACCCGTCGGAGGTTTTGTCCCAACCACATCGCTGGAGGCGAGATGCATAGATCGGCCACATGTCGAAGGGATGGCGCTGGCCTCCTCTCTCCCTGATACCGAATGGCGAGGAGCTCACAAAGCCCAGTCCCCCGCCCCATGTATTTCCCTTTGGAAACAGCACCACCGCTTTGAGGAAAGGGGGACGCGCGACGACGGTGAAGGCACCCTTGGACTGTCTGTCCCAGTGGCCGTCCAGCGCGAAATACGCCCAGAGTCTTCCATCAGCGGTGACATCGCAGCGGCGTACATACAGCTTGTGCTTGCACCACTGACCTTGCTCAATACGTGAGCCATCTCGTTGCCACAAGAACGTGCAGAATCGCTTTCCAGCCTTCAGAATCACCACAGATGTCGTGGTCGAGGGGCGCCACACCACGTGGAGTTGTCTCTGAATTGGGGCTGCAGCAGGTCTCATGGTTGGGCACTATCCCCTATAGAAGCCGGCGCCCGGCTTCGTTCGAGGCGCCAGACCAGCCAATCACACCAGCCTTGACCACCAAGTCTGGCTCCGGTGCTGGCAGCGGGGACGACCCGACGATGCTCGCTGTGAGTGGCCGACGCCTTGGCAGGCTGCGACGACCGTAAGCCCTCTTTCGACGCATCAGGAAGGGCCAGGTGAACGCTGGCGTTCGGCATGGTGGGCCCGAGGTGGGTCGGCTCGTTGGTGTGACGCATATGGTCTGCTTCGGCTCGCTCTGCGAGGATCTCCGACCATGCGCGCTCCTCACCCCTGCTGGCCCAGTGCCCAGCCTCAGTTCGAGTCGGTCACTCAGGCCCTGTGGACCGCAGATGAGCTCCCCGGTGAGGACGGCGAGCTCGTCAAGGTGAAGAAGAAGACGGGCGTCGCTCAACGGGGTTGCTTGTTGCTCGCCGAGCTCGTGCGGAAGGTTCGGCCGACTCACACCTTGGAGGTCGGCTGTGCCTACGGATTCTCGTCGGTGCATATCGTCGGAGCGCTGGCACAGGTCGGCGGCCTCCGGCACGTGAGCGTCGACCCCTACCAGGACACTGCACGGCACGGCGTTGGACGGACCACCGTCCGGCGAGCTGGCCTGGCCGAGTGGCCTGGATGCTCGAGGAGGCACGGGACGCTGCCCTGGGCCTCCTCTTCTCCCAGGTGGTGCCCGAGCTGGCGGGGCTCGTGCTGGTGACGGTGGGGACTGACCTGGTGGTGGCGCGGTCGTGCGCCGCTCAGGCCGCGGAACAGATGGACTGCACGGTGAGGGCGAGGCGGAGGTGCCGCGTGCCGGGCCGGTGCTCGATGAGGCCCGGGGCACCCAGCACACTGGACTTGCCCACCAGCTGGCCGGCGGGGCAGAGGTGTACCGAGAGGGGGGCGCCCCTCTGGGCCTCAGGGGCAGGCTCAGCCCTTGATGAGCACCACCAGCGACAGCAGATCGGCGTCTTCGCCCTCGCCACTGTGGTCGACCAGCACGACCACCTCGCCGTCCGGGCTCATCATGCCCGCGGCCTCTTCGGTGCCGTCGTCGTAGGTCAGGGTGACCGAGCCGTCGTCCTCGACGCTGTAGCTGCCCCCGAAGTGGCCCCCGGCGCCCGAGCCTGCCACGACCTCTTCGTCGAGGCTGAAGCTACCGCTGCCGTCGAAGCTGGCGGTGCCGCGCAGAGACCAGGGGGTCCCGCTGGCGTCGTTGTGCAGGGCGGCGAGGTGGTAGTCGCCGGAGAGGCTGGCCATCGAGGCCCCGCTCGAGGCCTTCACGCCGAATGCCACGGCGGTGACGTCGTCCTCGGGGTCGGTATCCAAGAGGAAGAAGGTCGCGCCCTCGCTCTCGACCACGCCGTCGAAGACCACGGTGCGGGCCGCGGCCTCGTAGGCCAGGGTGATGTAGCCGCCGTCTTCGCCCTCGTAGGTCAGGTCGTAGGTCTCGCCGCCCTTGCTGGTCAGCGTGCCCGTCCCGTCGCCCGCAGACATCAGTCCCAGGGTACTCAGCTTGAAGGCCGCGCTGCCCTTGGCATTGTTGATCATGACGGCCCTGTAGTCGCCCTCGAAGTCGAGGGCGCCCGTGGACTCCTTGAAGCCGAAGCCCAGGCCGATGTTGTCGCCCGAGCCGCCTGCCTCGTGGTCGATCCAGGCCACATGCTGCCGGTCTGCGCTGAACAGCCCGGTCATCTCGAACTCATCGCCGTTGGCCAGGGTCGAGACCCGCTCCACGGTGCCGTCGTCGTCGGCCTCGTGGGTGAAGGGCACCGCCTCCCGGAGGGTGCCGTCGTCGGCGTAGATGTTGGATGTGCCGGTGCCGTCGGCGTTGAAGCTGTCCTGGATACCCTCCACCTCGTTGTCGGTAGTGGCGGCCTCGTGAAAGGTGCGGAAGTGGGCGAAGACGTAGTCGCCCTCGACGGGGTCGACCTCGGTGGTGTCTCCGGTGTCATCGCCGGAGCCGCCGTCGTCACCGCCGTCGTCACCGCCGTCGTCACCGCCGTCGTCACCGCCGTCGTCACCGCCGTCGTCACCGCCGTCGTCACCAGCGCCCGTGCTCGAGGCGGTGTCGTCGGTGGGCTCGTCTTTGTCGCCACAGGCGAGGAGCAGGGTGAGCAGGAGCACGGGGCAGCAGCGCATGGTTCCTCCACTGGGCAGAGTGGCCTATCCTGGTAGGGGTAGCTCTGGTGGGGAGGCATCCATGGGAAGAGCATTGAGCGGGTTGTGCGTCCTGGCGATGCTCGGTGCCTGTGACTGGAGTGAGGGGAGCGACACGGGGGCTTCGGGCGACACCCTGATGCAAGAGGTGGAGGCCTTGCTGCCGGCTTGGGACCGGGAGCACCTGACAGCCCCCCTCGATGTGGCCCTGTCGGCGTGCAGCGTCGATGACCTGACCGCGGCCGTGGAGATCCTGGCCTGCCACGAGCTCACCGACCTCGCGGAGCACTGTCCCGACGATGAGGACTGCTACGCCGAGCTGTCCGAGGAGTGCGCTGCCATAGGCACCCTGAGCGAGGCCTGCGTGGACGGCTACCACGCGCACCTCCGCCCCGACGACCGCCTCGAGAAGGTCATCCAGCCCACCGACTGCGATGCCTCGCAGGAGAGCATCCACCTGGCCACGGCCGCCTACGAGCCGGACGACGACGCGGTCTCGACGTACCTCGCCGAACATCTCCCGGACCTGACCCTGGAGGCCCGGCTGACCGGTGGAGAAGCCGGCGGGCAGGCCATCCTGGCCTCGGCCTCGCAGCGAAGAGCTTGGCTGCCCTGGAGCTATCTGCTCTGGCGGACGTTCGGAGCCCTGGGCTGGCACTGCCCACGCTGCGACAAGAGGATGCGCCGCAGGGCCGTGGTGCTCCACCCGCCAGCCACCACCCGCATCCTCGTAGGCCTCGCAGAGGCCGCCAGAGCGCCCCCCACCTCGAGCGCGCTCGCAGGCTGAAGCCGGATACGGGACCCTCCTGGCGTCTTCGTGGGCACCGCTGCGTCGGCACACCTACAAGGGCCC
>JAERSX010000193.1 GCA_016845285.1 Deltaproteobacteria bacterium
CGGGAAGAAGGCGAGGAAGGTGGCGAAGGTGAGCGGCTGGTCTTCTGGCTGGCGGTCCCGTCCGACGTCGATGACGTAGGCCAGCGCCTGGAAGGTGAAGAAGGAGATGCCGACGGGAAGTGGCAGGTCGACGCGGGGAAGCGAGGCGCTGAGGCCGGTCCAGCCAGCGACGACCTCGAAGTTCTCCGCCAGCCAGTCCCAGTACTTGAAGAAGACCAGGGGCCCCAAGAGGGCCACCAGGAGGCCCGCACGGGCCACCATGGGAGGGGCCTCCAGCTCGGCCAGACGACGGGCGCCCAGGAAGGCCACCGCGGCCACGGCCACGAGCACCAGCAAGTAGCCGACACTCCAAGACGCGTAGAAGGCCAGGGAGCAGAGCAGCAGGAAGGCGAGGCGCAGCCTGCGCGGCAGAGCCCAGTAGAGCCCCACACAGAGGGGCAAGAAGACCAGGTAGTCCAGCGTGTGGAAGAGCAAGGCTGTCCGGGCTCGTGGGGGAGTGGGCCCTAATCTGTGCGCTCACCCTCGGACCGCCCCGCGAGACGAGTGCACGTTCACGCGAGTGGTCGCACACGCCATCTGGGGCTACCGTGACGCGTGGCTGCGCCCCCCTCCACCACCCCGCCTCTGCTCCCGCTACCCCTTCGCATAGGCGGTCCCTGGCACGCGCTCCGCATGGCCTTGCGGCTCGGCATGCGCCGCCGCGCACGGGATCTCTACGCCCTCATCTCTGACCTCTTCGATACGCTGAGCGAGGGCTCCGGCAGCTTCAACCTCGGCCTCTGGGACCCAGACGACCCCCGTCCCGTCGACCTCGCTGCGGCCCAACACGCTCTGGTCGCACGCACTCAGGAGAACCTCCCCCGCGAGGGCCACTGGCTCGACGCCGGGTCTGGCCTCGGGGGTCCCGCGCTGCAGGCCCTGGCCGCACACTCCCGGCTCCACATCACCGGAGTGAACATCACGCCCGAACAGGTCCAGGCCGCCCAGCTGCGGGCCGAGCTCCGCGGCTTGAGCAACCGCGTGGACTTCGAGGAGGGCGACATCCAGGCCTTGGACCAGGCCCCCGGCACCTTCGACGGTGCCTACGCCCTCGAGGCTGCCTTCCACTGCCCCGACAAGGCAGCATTCTTCGCGGAAGCCCGGCGCGTGCTGAAGCCAGGCGCCCCCTTCGCTCTCGCCGACTTCGCAGCCCTGGACTCAGGACTCGTGCTCTGGGAGCGCCTGGTGCTCCGACTGGGACTCTGGACCTCGGCCACACCACCGCTGTTCACCTTCGCCCAGTGGGAGGAGGCTGCGCGCACCACTGGCTTCGAAGACGTCGTGATCACCGACCTGAGCTCCGAGGTCAGACCAACCTTGAGCGCCTGGGCAGACAGGCTCTCCCGCCACCGCGAGGCCCTGGTGGCCCGCTACCCGCGACTGCTGGTGGACGCCTTCGCGCTCGCCTTGAGGCAGATCCTGAAGCGCCCTCAGGGTGCCTTCCGCTACGTCCTGCTCACAGCCCGGGCCCCGTGATGCACACACGTCTGAGCGAGCGGTTCACCTTGGGTGCCGTGCTGGGTCAAGGTGGGACGGCCACGGTGTATCGGGCCTACGACTCCCTCCACGACCGCACCGTCGCCATCAAGCTCATCCACCCACCGCTGGCGCGATCCCGCACCTTGCGCAGTCGCATGGAGGTCGAGGCCAAGGCGCTCCTCCTCCTCGATCACCCCAACGTCGTGGGCCTCTACGAGCACCAGCTCGACACCGACCAGGCCTACCTGGTCATGGAGCTGGTCGATGGCGGCAACCTGTCCACCTGGGTCGCGCGCCACGGCGTGATGCCCCCCCGTCGAGCCGTCCAGGCCATCTTGCAGGTGTGCGCCGGGGTGACTTCGGCCCACACCCGCGGCATCGTGCACCGCGACCTCAAGCCCCAGAACATGCTCATCGGTCCAGACGACACCGTGAAGGTGGCGGACTTTGGCATCGCCCGCCTGCTGAGCGACCACTCCGGACTCACCCGGACCGGCCTGACCATGGGGACGACGGGGTACATGGCGCCCGAGCAGCTCCAGGACGCCAAGCGGGCCGACCACCGCGCCGACATCTTCGCCATCGGCGTGTCGCTCTGCGCGCTCATGATCGGGCGCATCCCGCGGAACCTCGCCGCAACCCTGAACCACCCGGCAGGGCCGGTGCCCGAGGCGCTGCACTGGCCCCTGACACGCGCGACGCTGGACGAGCCCGACCATCGCTGGTCGAGCGTGGAGCGTATGGCGCGGGCACTCCGGGCCATCGAGGACGAGCTGCCACCGTTGCGTGCGGACTGCCCGCCCCTCCGCCTGCCGCGACCCGAGGAGCCAGCTCACACCCCGACGGTGCCCACCTGCGTGCCGACCGACTGAAGCGCCCACCCAGTACGGAGCCCCCGCTCAGCGGCCGCGCTTGCCCTTGCCGCCCTTGCCGCCCGCGGCCTGCCAGACGACCTTGCCCTGGAAGCGAACCACCTCCGTCCCCGCGCGGTTGAAGCTGGCGCGCTTCACGCTGGAGCTGAGACAGGCATCACGTGACGGATCGCCGGTCACCGTGGCCTCCCGAACACCACCATCGGGCTCGATCACGAGGTCGAAGTCGTGGCGGGTGCGGTCCGGGAGACTGCACTCCTCGTCCAACCAGTCCTTGAGGTGGAGCAGCGAGAGCCGCACCGCCTGGTAGTCGTCGGCACGTGCCGCGTCTCCCTTGACGAGGTCGACAGGAGCGGCACTTCCACCGCTGCCACCGCCTGTGCTGCCACCACCGTCAGCCACACCCGTACCACCACCAGAGCCGCTGCCGGTGCCGCCACCGACGTCGCTCGGCATGGCCCACCCGCCCAGCATCCCCAACGCCACCACACCCAACCCGACGATGACTGCGAGGGCCTAACCCCCGCGCAACCTGCCACC
>JAERSX010000194.1 GCA_016845285.1 Deltaproteobacteria bacterium
ACCAGGGCTCGGTCGCCTCGCTTCAGGGGGTTGTCGTGGTCGCATCGCACCTGGACGAGCTGGCCTGCGCCGCCGTCGTCCATCTCGGCCTGCCCGAAGCGGCCGTCGACACGGCCGGTCTTGACCTCACACTCGCGACCCACGAAGTCGCTGCGGCGCTGGCCCTGGTCGGTCTCGAAGATCGGGGCGAGGGGACGCACCAGGACGCTGGCGACCAGGGTAGCGATGCTGACGGACACGCTCCCGATGAGGATGGCGATCATCCAGCCAGCCAACATTCCCGAGAGCAAGGGGGCCAGGTTGTTCATCAGCAGGAAGCTGGACATCCAGCCCACGAGCGTGATGAAGCTGAGCGAGACGGTGACGGGTACGCTGCGCAGCTTCAGCACAGCGATCAGCGAGGCGAGGATGCCTGTGCTGTCGACCTCTGCGGCCCCGTCTGCGGCCTCTGCGGCCCCGGTCACGGCTTCTGCTGTGCCGTCTGCCGCCCCTTCTGCTGCGCCGTCCAGCGCGGCCTCTGCTGCGCCGTCCAGCGCGGCCTCTGCTGCGCCGTCCAGCGCGGCCTCTGCTGCACCGTCCAGTGCTCCGTCCAGGGCCTCACCAGCACCCTCGATGCCTCCCTCGGCGAAGTCGAAGTCGAAGTCGAGGGCATCGATATCGAAGATGCCCACGATGACCATGGCCCAATACATGAGGACCAGACTCAGCGCGCCGCTGAAGAAGACCGTGGGGTAGGCGAGTAGCGCGTCGATGAAGACGTCCATCGATGTCCCGGTGAGTGTGAGGCGCGGCCAGGGACGGACGGACCGATCCCTGCGAGCCGCCCACGTAACCTCGGGGGAGGGGTAGAGGGCGGTAATACGTGGGGCGGGCAGCAGTATTGCGAAGGTTCGGCCGAGAGTACGAGGTCGCAGGTGCGAGGCCGAGACTCGTCACCCCAGACGAGGGTGTCCGCACACATCTGGGGTGACGAGTCTCGGGTCGACGTCTGGGAGTCTCGACACGGTGGTTGATGCCGACAGCGGGGGCTCGGTGAACACCCAGCCGGGATTCGGCGGCTGACGAACGGATCCACGATTCGGGCCTCGTGCGGCTGGTGAGCTGCGCAGCCCGTTGCACCGCCGCCCCGAGGTTGGGCGTCACATGTGGCCGATCAAGGTTGAGGTGTGGTGTGGATGCTCCAAACCTCAACTTCGGTGATTCGAGATCCGAAGCTTGTGGCTGGAGGGTGTCTACTATGACAGCTACCGGATCGTTTGATTCGCTGAGTGTTACGAGTCGCCATGGCTCGGTTCGGTCGGCACTTTTGTGCTCGATCGCCATTATCTTCGCCGGGTGTGCATTCTCGGTTGTTTCGGGATCATCCTCTCCGGCTGCTTTCGCCACCATCCTGGGCGCGCTCGGAGGCTGCTTGGCGCTGCGACGCACACGCGTCTCAGCCCGCGCTTCCTTTAGAGACCTCGACGCAGACCTCATGTCCGAGGATGCCGCGGTCCTCTTGCCTCCGGTGCAGGCTCCTGCCCCCGAGCCCGTGACGAGCCGAACCATGATTCCGGTGGAGCTGGTTGCTCCACCGACGGTTCCGGTGCCCGTCGCCATCCACCCGGACGGCACACCTCCCGCCCGTCCGCGGGTGCAGCCCTGCAGTGCCCCCGCCTGGGTGGACCGCGATCGCTTGTTCCAAGAGCTTGGTGGAGCCGAGGACTTGCTGGCCGAGCTCGTCGCTTGCTTTGCCGAGGACCTCCCGCCTCGCCTCCAGAGCCTCGTCGAGGCCGCCATGGCAGGTGACGCTGCGAGCCTGGCTCGGGCCGCTCACGGCGTACAGAGCGGGCTGAGCAACTTCTGTGCCCCCGGCGCTCGTGCACTGGCGGCCGACCTCGAGCGCTCGTGTCGAGACGGCTTGCCCTTGGATGCCGAAGGAGAAGCTGAGCGGCTGGTGGCTGCCGCTGAGGGTGTGCTCGCCGAGCTGCAGAACATGGTCGGCGAGATGGCAGCATGAGGGTTCTCATTGCGGATGACGACCGCACCTCGGTTCTCCGTCTGCGCCGGACCCTGCAGCAGCTGGGCTACGAGGTGGTCACGGCCTCGAACGGCACGGAGGCGCTCTACAAGCTCCAGCAGACGAGAGCTCCCCAGCTGGCGATCATCGACTGGATGATGCCTGGCCTCGATGGGCCCGACGTGATCCGACAGCTGCGACAGCAGGGGGACGAGCCCTACACCTACGCGGTGCTCCTCACCTCTCGTCGAGATCGACAGTACATGGTGGAGGGGCTCGACGCGGGAGCCGACGACTTCCTCAGCAAGCCAATCCATGCCGACGAGCTCCGGGCCCGTCTGCGCTCCGGCGAGCGGGTGATCGCCCTGCAGCGCGAGCTGATCGCCGCCCGAGAGTCCCTGCGGCGCCAGGCGCTGCATGACCCCCTGACCGGGCTCATGAACCGGCGTGCCATCCTCGAAGAGCTGTACCTCCAGAGCTCCCGCGCTGCGCGAGACGGCCAGGAAGTGGCGGTGGTGCTCCTGGATCTCGACCACTTCAAGAACGTCAACGACACCTACGGGCACCCCGCAGGAGACGAGGTCCTCCGAGTGACGGCGAGCCGCCTTCTCGCTGGGATGCGCGAATACGATGCCGTGGGCCGCTTTGGTGGAGAGGAGTTCCTTGTGGTGCTCGCCGGTGCCATGTCCCCCGATGCCTTGGCGATGGCTCAGCGTCTCCGAACGCTCTTGAACGCCAGTCCGGTGCCATTCGAAGGCCATGAGATCGACATCTCTGGCAGCTTCGGCCTGGTCATGCGATCGGACCACCCCGGCGTGGAGCCTGAAGGGCTCATCGC
>JAERSX010000195.1 GCA_016845285.1 Deltaproteobacteria bacterium
TTCCGGGGGTCGTCCTCGGGAAGGCCGGCCTCGACCTTTCCGACGAGGTCAGCGCCGACGTCGGCAGCCTTGGTGTAGATACCGCCACCCACGCGAGCGAAGAGCGCGATGCTCGAGGCACCCATGGAGAAGCCGGTGAGCACGTTGAGCGAGGTCCGCAGGCCACCGATCTCGGTGCCGAAGATGACACCCGTGTAGAGCAGGTAGAGCCCACCGAGGCCGATGACCGCGAGGCCGACGACACTCATGCCCATGACCGCGCCACCAGAGAAGGCGACGTCGAGGGCGGCCGGGAGGCCCTTGGTGGCAGCAGCCGTGGTGCGCACGTTGGCGTTCGTGGCGACCTTCATGCCGATGTAGCCAGCGAGACCCGAGGCCACAGCGCCGATGACAAAGCTCATGGCGATGAGGGGGTGCTGGGTGTCTCCACTCAGGTTGGAGACGGCGAGCAGCACGGCCACCACTGCCACGAAGCCAGCGAGCACCTTGTACTCACGGGCCAAGAAGGCCATGGCGCCTTCCTGGATGGAGGCGGCGATCTCCTGCATGTTCTGGGAGCCAGCATCCTGCTTCTTCACCCAGCTCGCCTTCCAATAGGCGTAGATGAGCGCGAGGACGCCGGCAGCGGGGACTGCGACGACGAGGTTCATGTCTGCTCCTCGGTCATCGGCGCGGCGGGAGCCGGTCGACGACGCGGTGCGGATGGGGGTGCCGGAGGGAGAGTCCGGACATTGAAGCGATTCATGGCCGCCTGGATGCCGTCGACGACAATGCGTTCGACAGCGTCGGAGGCCTTCTCGATGATGCCGGGTAGGGCGGAGGACTCTGCCTCGCTCCAGTGGCCCAGCACGTGATCGGCACCGGAGAGCCCCTCGGGGGGCTTACCGATGCCGATGCGGACGCGTCGAGTGTCGCGTCCCAGATTTTCTTGCAGGCTGCGGAGCCCGTTGTGGCCGCCGTGCCCACCACCCTTCTTGCAGCGAATGGTGCCGAAGTCGAGGTCGAGCTCGTCGTGCACCACCGTGATGGCCGGAGCCTCGATGGCCATGGGGGTCGCAACCGCTGCGGTGGGCCCGCCGGAGCGGTTCATGTAGGTCCAGGGCATGACCAGCGTGACGGGCGCGCTGCGGATCATGCCCACGCCACGGCGGGCGCCGGAGGGCTCGGTATCGCCGAGGGTGATCCCCCAACGCTCCGCGAGGCAAGCCACGACCTCGAACCCGACGTTGTGCCGAGTCCGGGCGTAGCGCGCCCCAGGATTACCGAGTCCGACGACCAGCTGCATCGGCTCAGTCCTCTTCCTCGTCGACGGCGCTTTCCTCGTCGTCTTCCTCGACCACTTCCGCGACGACACGCTTGGCGGTGACGGTCACCACGTTCATGTTGACGTCGGTGAGCAGCGTCGAGTCTTTCGGGAGGGTGATGTCGCCAGCCTTGATGATGTCGCCCACGTTCAGCTCGCTCACGTCGACCGCCAACGCGTCCGGGATGTCGGCTGGGCGACACCGCAGCTGCAGGTCGCGCCGCATGATCTGGACCTTGCCGCCCAGCGACTCACCAGGCGCTGTGCCGACTGTGGTCACCTTGACCTTGACATCGACCTCTTCTTCGGTGGCGACCTCATAGAAGTCGACATGCTCGAGGAGCTGCGACACGGGATGCCGCTGGACCTCACGCACCAGGCAGAGGTGGTTTCCCCCGCCCACGCCGATGTCTACCAGCGTGTTGCGGTTGCCCGTGCGCTTGAAGGAGAGCTCAAGCTCGTTCGGGTCGAGGCTGATGTGGACCGGCTGCTGCCCGGCCCGGTAGAGGACCGCAGGGATGCGGCCCGCTGCGCGGATCTTGCGGGCGGCGCCCTTGCCGAAAGCGTCCCGCTGGTCGGCCTGGAGGCTGACTGTGGCCATGGGTGCTCCTCGAAGCATCGAAGCGTGGAGGCGACCGACCGGTAGAGACCAGGTTCGGACGCAGCAGTCCAGTGCTCGGTCGAGATCACGCTGGCAGAAGTGCCTGGAAGCTCCGCCTCGGACTGCGGACCCGGATGGGCCGACGGCGCTTCACGTGGACTCGGTATAGAGGCAGCCGGGGCTCACCCGACCGCGGCCGGCAGGTAGCCAGCGCTGCACCACATGTCAAGGGTGCCTGAGACCGGCACCATCGCCGCGGACGCCTACACGAAGAGCCGGCTGACAGAGTCGTGGTGGTGGATGGCCCGAATGGCTTCTCCGAAGAGATCGCTGACGCTCACCACGCGGATGATGTCGAGGGCCTGAGCCTCGGGGCTCAGCGGAATCGTGTCGGTGACCACGACGCGCTCGATGACGCTGTCACGCAAGCGCTGCACAGCAGGACCCGACAACACAGGGTGGGTGGCCACGGCGAAGACACGGCGCGCGCCCGCATCCTTGACCGCCTGGGCCGCCTTGGTCAGCGTGCCGGCCGTGTCGATCATGTCGTCGACGAGGATGGCGTCCTTGCCCTTCACGTCGCCGATGATGTGCATCACCTCGGCCACATTGGGGCCGCTGCGGCGCTTGTCGACGATGGCCAAGCCAGCGCCGAGACGCTTCCCGAAGGCCCGGGCACGCTCGGTACCGCCGGCGTCGGGAGAGACGATGATGGTGTCTTCCGTGGGCAGCTTGCGCTCGATGTAGTCGCAGAGCTTGGCCGAGGAGAAGAGGTTGTCGACCGGGATGTCGAAGAAGCCCTGGATCTGGCCGGCGTGCAGCTCCATGGTGAGGACGCGGTCGAGTCCTGCAGCCGAGAGGAGATCGGCGACGAGCTTGGCGGTGATGGGCACGCGAGGGTGCGCCTTGCGGTCTTGGCGGGCATAGCCGTAGTACGGCACCACGGCGGTGATGCGGCCGGCGGAAGCGCGCTTCGCGGCGTCCGCCATGATGAGCAGTTCCATCAGGTGCGTGTTCGCGGGGCTGCTGGTGGGCTGGATGAGGAAGACGTCTCGGCCACGCACGTTCTCGCGCAGCTCAACCATGATCTCACCGTCGCTGAAGCGATCGATGCGCGCCTCACCCAGCTTGGTGTCGAGGTGACGTGCGATCAAGGCGGCCATCGCAGGGTTGGCATTGCCCGAGAACATCTTGATTTCGGAGACCATGCTCATGCTCGCAGCTCAGGGATCGACGTTGAGGCGGAAGCGCCCGACAAATGAGGGCTGGGGCGGAGGGATTCGAACCCCCATAGCTGGTGCCAAAAACCAGAGACTTGCCATTAGTCGACGCCCCATCGACGGCCGGCTCCCTATGACCCGGCCCTGCCCCGGGCAACCCGGTACCAGCTGTAGGCTGGAACGAAACTCACCCTTCCTCGAGGAGGCTCATCACGGTGTCCTTCAGGCCCGCCAGCCAGGCCTCATCGAAGCCCGAGTGGACCTCGACCACACGCCCGTCCGCCGCCACCAGCA
>JAERSX010000196.1 GCA_016845285.1 Deltaproteobacteria bacterium
GGACTGCTCTGCGCACTGGGCTGCGCGGGCTTGCTCCCGCAGGCCGAAGAGCCCGTGGTCGTGGAGATCGAGGTGGCGGCCGAAGAGCTGGATCCCGCCGAGGTCGAAGCCATGGTGGCGGTGCCCTTCGAGGCCGCGTTGACAGCGATGGAGGGCGTCGCCTCCGTGGGGAGCCGCAGCACCGCCGGTGCCGCCACCATCAAGGTCTTCTGGCCCCCTGGGACCGACGTCGTGCAGGCCCGAGAGGCCACGTCGTCCGCGCTGCAACAGGTGGAGCTCCCCGACGGCGTCACACCGCCGCTCCTGCAGCCCACGCCGTCCCCGACCGTGGCCGTGATCGTCATCCCCACCTCCCGAGAGGAGCCGATCTCGACACAGGCGCTGGCCAGCGAGCTCGGGGGGCTCCCCGGCATCACCCACGTCGACATCCAGGCCGCACCACCACCCCGACCGACGGTGATCCTCGATGCCCATCGGCTCTTCGCGGTGGGCCTCTCTCCCGCCTCGGTGGAGACGTCGATCCGGAGCTCGGGCAGCGCCGATCTCGAGGAACTCTCCACACTGAGCCTCGGGGGTGGGGCCCGGCTCAGCGACATCGCCACCCTGGAGCTGCAGCCGGGAGGCGAGATCCAGCCCATGGGCTCGAGGGGCCCCGTGACGGTGGTCGACCTGCGCGGCGACGCGACCCCCGAGCTCCAGGCCGCCCTCGAGACCATCGCCGAGGGCCTACCGGGCGCGCTCCTCCACGCAGGGGAGCCTCACTCCGTCGAGTTCCGGGGAGATCCTCTCCAGGCGCAGGGCGTGCTCGGCCACACAGCCCTGCCCCCAGACACGGTCTGGGTACCTGGTGACCCAAGCCTGCTGTGGAGCTGGTCGACGCCCGTGCCCTCGACCTCACTGCCCGGCACCAGCTGGCGCTCGGTCCCTGCAGCCGATCACTCCGCCGTGGCCGTGCTCAGCGGCTCGGATCGCGACTCCCTGCGGCTGGCCGGCGTGGAGCTCCGTGCAGCCATCGCCCACTACCCGGTGGTGTCCGCCATCACCTCCCGCCTCGCTCCCGACATCGCCGAGGTGCGGGTCCACACCGACCCGGAGAGCCTCGCCGCACGCCGGCTGTCGAGCGACCAGGTCCTCGCAGTACTCGAGCTCCTCCGCGGCACCACCATCGGCCAGGTAGACCTCCAGCTGGGAGGCGCTGGCAGCCTCGACGCTCCCGGCTCAGCCTGGCTGCTCCTGGACGGCCCGTGGGGACTCGAGCGCGTGGCCATGTCCGAGCTGGCAGAGGTGAAGCGCACAGCCACTCCGGCGGCCCTCGTACGCATCGACGGTCAACCCGCCGAGCTCCTCGACATCGATCTCGTGGCGCCGGTGGCCCACCACCGCACCGCCCTCGAGGAGGCCATCGCCTCCGCGAGCCTGCCCGCCGGGGTCAGCGTCCGCCTCGAGGCCTGCCCAGCCTGCCCCTGAGGCAGGCGGCGCTCCTCAGGGCCAGGTGCCGCCGAGGATGAGGTAGACGGCACCCGAGTCCGCCGCGCTGGCATCGCTGTCGTCGGCATAGGCCGCGCCCAGCAAGATGTCGTCGACCCCGTCGCCGTCGTGGTCTCCGGCGCCTGCCACCGAGCTGCCCAGCCAGTCGCCGGCCGTCTGGCCGAGCATCTTGCCGTCGACAGCGCTCAGGTCGACCGTGCCCGAGAGCGGGCCCAGCACCATGTACGCCGCACCGGCGTCGCTGCCGCCACCGTCTTCCAGCTCGGCGCCCACCACCATGTCGGCGTGGCCGTCGCTGTTGAGGTCGCCCACGATCGCCACGGAGCTGCCCGCGCCGTCGTCGACGTCTTCACCCACCAGCGTGGCCCAGGCCTCGGAGAGGCTGGCCTCGCTGCTGATGGGCCCACGCAGCAGGTAGGCCGCTCCAGCGCCGCTCCCGCCCACATCCTGCTCGGGAGCACCGACGATCACGTCGTCGTAGCCGTCGCCGTCGACGTCTCCGCCGCCGGCCACGCTGCGACCGGCCTGGTCGCCCGAGGTGGTGCCGGTTCGCTTGGCGTCGGCCTCGTCGAGGCCGAAGGTGCCCACCGGTGTGGTGGTGAGCAGGTAGACCGCGCCCACGTAGCTGCCGCTGCCGTGCTCGTAGGGGGCACCCACCGCGAAGTCGTCGGTGCCGTCGCCGTCGATGTCACCCACCATGGCCACAGCCAGGCCCGCTTGATCGCCTGCCTGCTCGCCGGTGAGCTTGGCGTCGGCCGACCAGAGGTACATGGACCCGGTGGCCGGCCCCTGGAGGAAGTAGGCCGCGCCCGCGCCGCTGCCGCCCTCGGACTCGGAGACGGCCCCGAGCACGAAGTCGGGAATGCCGTCGCCGTCGATGTCTCCCCCACCGGCCACGCTGAAGCCGGCCTGGTCGTCGGCAGCCTCGCCCCGCCAGGTGCCGCTGGCATCGGACAGGTCGAGCTCGCCAGAGGCAGGCCCGAGCCAGAGGTAGGCGCTGCCGGCCGCCGCACCCGATGTGCCCTCGTTGTAGGCACCGATGACGAAGTCGGCGTAGTCGTCGCCGTTGACATCGGCCGCGCTCGACAGGGCGTAGCCAGCGTGATCGCCGGTGTTCTCGCCCACGATCTTGGCCGTCGCATCGGCGAGGTTGCTGTCGCCCGAGAGGGGCCCCGTCACCAGGTAGACCGCCCCGGCTCCGGCGCCGCCGTCGTCGTCACGGTCGGCGCCGATGAGCACGTCGGCCCAGCCGTCGCCGTCCACGTCGCCCGCTCCAGCGAGGGCATTGCCCGACAGATCGCCCGCCACCTCGCCGCGCACGGTGGCCTCCACCGAGCAGGCATCCTCGACCCCGTCGCAGTCGTTGTCGAGCTCGTCGTCGCAGATCTCGATCTGCCCGGGGTTCACGAGGGGATCGGTGTCGTCGCAGTCGTCGCCGGCGTAGTCCACGCTGTCGAAGCCGTCGGTGTCGGCGTCGTAGTCGCTCTCGCCGTCGCAGTCGGCGTCGACGCCGTCGTACCAGACCTCGGTGGCCTCGGGGTTCACGTCCGCGTCGCTGTCGTCGCAGTCACGGTTGTTGGAGGCGCCGAAGCCGGGGTCGTCGCAGTACTCGCCCAGGTAGACCTCGGGGTCGCCGTAGCCGTCGCCGTCGCCGTCGCGGTACCAGTCCACGGGCTCGGCGTCGTCCTCACCGTCCACCAGACCGTCGCAGTCGTTGTCGA
>JAERSX010000197.1 GCA_016845285.1 Deltaproteobacteria bacterium
GGGTGACGGTCCCCGGGCTGAGGTTCCACGCGACGAAGAGGTCGATGGGGTCGGAGTCGCCGGCCTCGGCCATGGTGCCGTCTTCGGCCAGGACCAGGGCGAGGAGGGGCGCGGACTCGCCCGCACCGTCGGTCACTGCGAGTGAGGCGCCGGTCCAGGCCTCGGCGTCCCAGGGCTCGCCCCAGAGCACCGCGGTCTCGCCATCGGCCAGCGCTGGGACGTCGACGCCTGGGAAGATCTCCAGGGCGGCGAGGAAGGCCTCGGTGTAGTCGAGGTCGCGGAGGTACAAGGCGCCTGTCAGCCAGCTTGCCCGACCCTGCGGCGTGCGGCCCCGCCAGACGGTGGGTGTCATCAGCGGGAGGGTGTCGGTGGCCACCGTCGGGCCCTCGAGGCGGATGGCCACGTCGATGTCGACCGGCACCTCCTCCGCTCGCCAGTAGCCATTGCCCAGGTGTTCGGCGTCGATGAGGGACGCCCCGTCGAGGTCCGTCAGGGTGACAGAGCCGAGGTCGAGCACATCGGCCTCGGTGCTGTCGGTGAGCTGGGCGAGGACGTAGCCATCCCAGGTGATGTCGGTGGGCAGCTCACGCTGTTCCTCGAGGTACTGGCAGCCGGCCAGCAGCATCATCGTCGACCACAACATGGGCGCACCCTACCCCGGCCTCCGCGCCCTCGCTTCAGCTGTCCGACAGAGACCGCAGGACACCCCGCGACCGGAGCGCGCGGCCGAGGTGGGCCTCGACGGCTTCGGCGAGTGCCCAGCTCGGCCCTGCCGGCATGGGGGTGTCGACGAGCTCACGGAGCGAGGTGCGACGGGACAGCTCGGCTGCAGCCAGCCAGTCGACCGGTACCTGCCGCCCACCGCTGCCTTCGCAGTGGGTGTGGGCGGCGCCACCGCTCGCGGGATCGAAGCGCATGGGTTCATCGGGAGACAATCCGCAGACGCGACACCGGTCCAGGATGGGGGCGAGACCCGCAAAGGTCAGCGCCTTTGCCTCCAGTCCAAGTCGCCAGGCCTCGCCCGGAGGAGCCGTCATGGCGTCCAGGAGGACGAGGGCCAGCTCGAGGAGGCCGTAGAGACGAGGCTCTGCGTGATGCTCCCGTGCCAGAGCGCCGCATAGCTCGCATGCATAGGCGAGGAGCCCGAGTCGCTCGAGGTCGCTGCGCACACCGAGGTGCCCATCGAGGAGCTCGGCACGATCGAGATGCCACAGGGTGCCCCGGCCGGCACGCAGCTGGGCATCGATTCGAGCGCCGGTCTCCAAGGCCCCGGCGAAGCGCCTCTTGCTGCCCCGGGCGTTGCGCGCCAGCACGCTCACCCGACCGTGAGCGGGACTCAGCAGACGCACGATCCGGTCACGCTCGCCGTAGTCGGTGCGGCCGACCACGATGGCCGGGCCCTGGGTCAATACGGGGCGACGAGGTCGACGAGCCAGCCGTCCTCGGACTCGTAGCGGATCAGGCCGACGCCGGCCGCGAAGTCCCAGATGCCGGGCAGGCCGGTGTCTCCCTCGCACTCGATCCGCACCACATCTTCGAAGACACCGTAGAAGGTCTCGACCTCCTGAGCGGTGTCGGTGACGCAGGCCCAGTCGGTCCAGGTGTAGGTGTCGCCCGTGGCCGGTGCGAAGCCGGCCATGCGCCAGGTCCCTTCGTCGCTCTCGCCCTCGAGGTCGTAGGCCACCATCGCGAGACCGTCGCGAAGGTCCCACTCGAAGAAGCCGACGGGTTCGGCATCGGCCCAACGGGTGCCACGACGCAGCTCGGTGGTGACGTCACCATCGAAGCGCATGCGCAGCAGCTCGCTCTCCTCGGGAGCGATGCTGTCCTGTCCGGCCTCGTCGGGGCCGAGGTCGTCGCGGTAGGTCCAGGCGTTGCCCTCGTCGAAGCCGTGGTAGTCGCGCAGCAGCCGCTCGTTGGCTCCGGTGCCGTCGCCCGTGGCGTCGTCGCCACCGCATCCCACGGCGAGCAACACCAGCAACGTGGGGCTCACTTGCTCCACCAGAAGGGCAGGTGGTTGTCGGAGCTGGGGTTCTGGCCGGGCAGCCAGAAGGGAGGCTTCGAGGGGTCGAGTCCCTGGTCGGCCAGGGTGGTGTCGATGCCTGCGACCCACACCTGCGGCGCGCGGGTGTTCTCCAGCGGGTATGTGCGGGTCGACGAGTAGGCGAGCCAGAGCACGTCGTCGTCGGGCAGGGGGCCCCAGCGCGGGAAGCTGTTCTGCTGATCGGGTTCCCCATTGGCCACCCCGAGCACGATGGGATCGCCGCCGCTTTCGTGCATCAGCATCAGCTCGGCGTCGACGGCGGCGTAGGGCCCCGCAGTCGCCGAGCGATTGAATGCGATCCAGTTTCCGTCGGGTGCATAGGCTGGGTAGTAGTAGTTGTACTCGTCGCTGGCCGCGAGGAGGATCTCGGGCTCACCGAGGGTCTCGCCGTCCCATGGGATGCGTACCAGCTCGCCTTGTAGGAAGTTGAAGTCGCTGTTCCAGCGGCCTTGGGCCCGCACGGCGACCACGTAGTCTCCGTCCGGCGACATGTCGGGCTGAGTCAGCGGCAGCTCGTGCTCGAAGGTCTCGAGCAGCGTGCCATCGGTGGCGTCCAGGACGAGGAGTTCCTTGAGGTTGGCGCCGACCACCCGCTCGCCGTCGTTGGACAGGGTCTTGAAGGTGACGCGAGGTTCGTCGGGTGCGTCGACCTGGAGCGTGGGATTGTCGGGGTCTTCGATGTCGATGACCGAGAAGCGGCCGTCGATGCCGCCGTGTGAGACCACCATGAGGTGAGACTCGTTGCTGGCGATGTGGCAGCCGGTGCACTGCCCCCCGCTGTCGTCCTTGGTCCAGAACTCCTCGGCGTCGAGCGATCCGAAGGGGATGCGCATGATCGCTTCGAGGTTGGAGCCCCAGTAGAGAACGCTTCCTCGGGCGTCGAGGCGGTTCACGTTCAGGGTTGCGCTCGGGCCTCGGGAGTGGTTGGAGAGGGTGGAGCCGTCCCAGGTAGCGGTCTCGACCGCGACGTCGACGGCCCCTCCGCGGTTGGCAGCGGCGATGAGTGAGAAGAGCTCTGCGCTCGCGAGCCACTGTTCGTCGCTCAGATAGACCGATACATCGGTGATCTCGGTGGTGAAGTGCAGCCGGGCGATGCTGGCATCCTCGGGCATGGGCCACATGAAGCCCAGGCCCTCGAGGTTGCGCGGCACGGTGGCGCCGTCGGGGGGGTACTCCAGCACCAGCTCGTCGTTCGAGGTGGCCTCGCTGTCGTACATCGCGGATACCACTGCCTCGTCCACGCCCTCGACCACGATGTCATCGACGTAGATGATCTTGAGGTCGGCTGTGGCGCTGATCTCGAGGTGGGTCGCGCTGACCTCGGTGACGCCGCCGTTGGAGTCGACGGTGGTGAAGATGCCGGCGCTGTCGATGTCGCCGGCCGACAGGTTGGAGCTGGCCCAGGTCACGAGCTCGAGGGGCTCCTCTCGTCCGTCCTTGAAGGTCGCGTAGGCCACGAACTCGAGGTCGAGTGGCTGGTCGGGGCTCACCTCGACCACCAGGCTCTCTGGCTCGATGCGAAGCTCGATGACATCGCCACCCAGCGTGGCGGCCTGGTCTTCGGGGCCGCAGCTCAGCAGCAGCGGTAGCACGGCCATCCACTTCATCGTGCTCACTCGCCCGTGTCCTGTTGCTCGGTGGTGCCGGTCCACTCGAAGTAGCTGACCTCGATGCCAGCCCCCGGGGGAGGCACGGCGTAGCCGTCGAAGACGATGGCGTTTTGTCCGGCCTCGTAGCGCCAGCCGTGGCGATCGCGACGATGGATCAGGATCTCGTCGACGCGTACCTCGGTGCTCGCGAGATCAGGGATCTTGGACAGGGCGAAGGTGTCGTCCAGCCCCAGCACCTGGAGCGCCATTCGTTCGAGCATGGCGGCATAGTCGTGGGAGCAGATGGACTCACGAGAGCCGCCTGAGGCGTCCTGTGCCTCGACGTAGGCGCTGCCTGGGTCGGCCGCGGACTGCAGGGATGCGCAGCCCTCGGGCAGGTCGCCTACGATGGCGTTGACCACGATGTCGTCACCGTAGGTCGCCAGACCGTCCTGGAACTCGCCGACGGTCAGGTTGCTCTGGTCGTCCTCGTCGCTGAAGAAGACGATCTCGAGGGCGGCGTCGGGGCGGATGAAGTCGGCCCCCTCTCCGTCGGGGTCAGCCGCCAACAGGGCTGCCTCGAAGCCGTGTTCCTCTCGGCTGCCAGCTGTCTCGTTGGTGACCTGAGCGGCGAAGAGCTCCACCATGTTGGCGCTGTCGGCGTCGAGCACCTCGCCCAACAGGCTCCCGGGCGCGTCGCGGGTGGTGTCGGTGCTCGTGACGCCGAGGCGAAAATCGACGGGTACGTGCGTGAGGAAGCTGATGAAGCTGTCGGCGTGACCGGCCAGCTGCTCTTGCTCCTCGTACATGCTCATGGAGTCGTCGACGACCCACAGCACGTCTACACCACCTTCACGCGCAGGTTGGGTGAAGCCGTCGCGCTCTCGGGCACGAGTGACCCCGTAGTCGATGCAGGCGCTCGTGAGCTGCGTGAGCAGGAGGAGCAGGCCGAGGCGGGTAGATGCCATCGCGGCGTAGCGTAGCACTCACCGACGGGTTGCGGAGACTCCAGCTCAGTCGCAGAAGGGGCCAGACCATGTGAGCGTGTTGTTGGTGTCGTCACACTCGGGGTCGAGGGTGCTGATCTCGAAGTAGAGAGAGTCGGCGCCGGTCACGTAGTCGGCGCTCAATTCCACCTCGATGCCGTCCATGAACTCGGCCATGGGAATGCTGGGATCGATGATCACGGTCTCGAGGAGTACGGTGCTGCCACCGGTCTCGGCGTAGATCTCGACGGTGGCCTCGAGCTCGCTGTTGACGGCGCCTTCGTTGCCCACGTGGAATGAGACGAGGAGCACACCTTCGTCGCAGTCGATCTCGCAGATGTCGCCTTGGGCCAGGGTGAGGTCCGGTGCGGTGGTGCCGTCGGGTGCGGTGATGTCGCCGCTGCGGAAGTTGTTGTAGTCGGGCCAGTTGCTGGTCACGACGGAGGGGACGCTGCCGTACTCCTCGACGTGGGTGATGGAGTAGGCGTGCTGGTTCCAGACGCGGCGTCCGGGCATCCAGGAGTCGTTGAGATCACCGAAGACGCTCACGCCCGTCAGCGAGCCGTTCTGGGCGTTGTGGGTGACCACGATCTCTGCGTGCCCGTCGGCATCGACGTCGGCCACCACGGGGTACTCCAGCCAGGTGCCGGAGTTGTGGTCGTTGCTGGCCAGCTTGACCGAGCCGTCCTGGCCGTTGAAGACCCAGAGGGTGGTCTCGTCCGCATAGACCACCTCGGCCACGCCGTCGCCTTCGAAGTCGAAGACCGACGAGCCGGTGTTGCCGCTCGAGGCATCGGTGGTGGTCTGCTGCCAGAGGATCGAGCCGTCGCCTTCGAAGACGGAGTAGCGGGAACCGGCCGCGACGCCGATCTCGGGGTCGCCGTCACCGTCGAAGTCCGCGATGGTGGGTGGGCCGCCGTAGTAGGCGCTGCCCGCGCCGGGGATGCCCTCTGACCAGATGACCGTGCCGTCGTCGTCCTGGAGTCTGAGACGGCCATCGCCCGACACCACGATCTCGCCCTTTCCATCGCCGTCGAAGTCGGCCACGGCCGGGTAGCCATCGTTCTGGCCGTTGTACCAGATGGTGCTGCCGTCCTTGCGGTAGAGCGCGTTGCCCACCACCACCTCGAGGTCGCCGTCGCCGTCGATGTCTGCGGCCACGCCGGCCGTGCCCACATTGCTGCTCACGCCGCCCTTGCCGTAGGAGCCCACGCCGACCACGTTGCCGTTGGCGTTCAGGATGGCCCTGCCGGCGATGATCTCCGGGTCGCCATCGCCGTCGAGGTCGGTGATGGAGGGGACATCCGAGATGCCGTAGATGTGGCTGGACAGGCTGGCTGAGGTCCACTTGAGCGTGCCGTCGTGCTCGAAGGCCTTTGCGGAGTTGGGTGTGAGCGAGACGAACTCGATGAAGCCGTCGCCGTCGATGTCTGCAGCCGCCAGACCGCCGGTGCCCTGGACCGCTGCCGAGGTGATGTTCAGCACCTCGGAGCCGTCGGCGCCGCTCACGACCCGGATGACGCCACCGCTCGAGTAGCTGTACTCGTCGTAGGTCACGAGCGCGACGTCGGGGGTGTCGTTCTCATCGATGACGCCGTCGCCGTTGTCGTCATCGACGTTGACCACGATGGGGGCGCTCATGCACTGGATGGCACTCGAGGACGACGCCCAGGTGTTCTTCGTCCACTTGAGCTCGGGGTCGAAGGTGCCGGTCTCGACCTCGTTTGCGCAGTCGTCGTCCTGCGAGGCGGCGTAGCCGTCGGTCTCGAGGGGCCCGCAGTCATCGCCTGGAGGCGCGGAGGTGTCGCCTGTGTCGGGGAATGGATTCCAGTCGTCTCCTTCGGCGCCTTCGACATCCTTCTCGGGCACGAACTCATACTCGGTGCAAGCGGACGAGCTCAGAAGGAGGGCGACGAGGCCGATGAGGCGAGGGGACATGGGGCACTCCGAGACACAGCGAGCGTGCTGAGGGACACACCCACAAGTGCTCAAGGTAGCGCTACAGCCCGAGCATCGCCACGCAGGTCCCGAAGTAGATGACGATTGCCACTGCATCGATGCCTGTGGTGACAAAGGGGCCAGTGGCGACGGCTGGATCTGCGCCCAGTCGATTCAGCGTGATGGGCACCATGGTGCCGATGGCGGCTGCCGCGACCACGGTCACGGTGATCGAGATGGCGATGGCCGCCCCCAGCATGGGCTGGTCCATCCACCGAAGGAGGGTGTAGGTACCGAGGCTGAACGCGAAGAAGAGTCCGAGCAGCAGACCCACCCGGGTCTCTCGGAAGAGCACCTTGGCCGTGCCGCGAGTCCCGTCGGTGCCGAGGTGTCCCGTGGCGATGTTGCGCACGGCGATGGTGGCGGCCTGGGTGCCGACGTTGCCTCCCATGCCCAAGATGACCGGGATGAAGCCCGCCAGCACGGCCTGCTTCTCGAGGGCACCTTCGAAGACCCCGATGAGCTCGGCCATGCCGATGCCGCCCACGAGCGTGATGAGCAGCCAGGTGATCCGCTGCCGTGCGGCACTGATGACCGAGGTGTCTGCCGGATCCAGCTCGTCGCCCACACCGGCCATGAGCAGCATGTCTTCGACGGCCTCTTCCTGGATGACGTCGAGGACGTCGTCGATGGTGACGATGCCCATGAGGCGGCGGTGCTCGTCGACGACGGGCAGAGCCAGCAGGTCGTAGCGACTGACGATGCGCGCCACCTCCTCCTGGTCGGTCATGGGGCCCACCGTCAGCACGTCGCTGATCATCATGTCCTTCAGCGCGGTGGAGGGGGCGTGCGTCAGCAGCTGTCGGAGGCTCGCCACACCCACGAGCTGCTCCTGGTCGTTCTCCACGTAGAGGTAGAAGACCATCTCGAGGTCTTCAGCCTGTTCGTGCAAGGCGGAGATGGCGTCGCGGCAGGTGTCGGACTCACTGCAGCGGAATGCCAGGGGCTGCATGATGCCGCCCGCAGAATCGGGCGGCCAGCCCATGATGTCTTCGACGTGTTCCTGGTCGTCGTCGGAGATGGCCTCGAGGACCCGCTCCCGCAGTTCGACGGGGAGCTCGGCGATGAGGTCGGCCTCGTCGTCGACCTCCATGTGTTCCAGGATGGAGACGAGGCGCTCGAAGTCGAGGTGAGCGACCAGCCGCACCCGATCGACGTCGTCGACGGTGGAGAGCACGGTGGCGGCGTCGTCGAGATCAGCGATGCCGGCGAGCACCCGGCGCTGCTCCGCTGGGGCCAGGTGAGCGATGGCGGTAGCCACGTCCTGGGGACGGCTCTTGCCCAGGGCCCGCTCCAGCGCTGGACCGGCGCCCTTGCGCGCCAGCCGCCGGATGATCTCGACCCGGGTGTCAGGCATGGCGGGGGGCTCCTGCTCGAACCGCGTTCCCGCGGCATGTGCTCAGGGTGCCGTCTGGACGAACCGGAGGCGGCGAGCGCTGGTGAGGTTGTGGAGGGGCTCCACCCGGGTGCCGTCTACCTTCACGGTGACCACGGACAGGTCGCCGATGTCCAGGATGACCTCGGTGCCGGTGCCGCTCAGTGAGTCTCCAGCCGCGAGACGGCCGTCGTGCTGCACCTCGCCGTCGACTTCCATGCGGACACGGACTGGTTCGACAGTGCGGAGCGACACGGCTTGTCCAGCCACGATGGCTGCTGAAGATGTGGTGGGCACGGAGCTGGCGGCTGACGTGTCACTCAGGCGCTGATCGAGGAGAGCAGCCCCCAGGCGCAGACCGAGGAGCGCGGCCAGGGTGATGGCGAAACCCATGAGCACCAGACGCACCACCGGCACCTCTTCGTGCCGTGGGATGGTCAGTGTGCTGTCTTCGATCTCCCCCAGGTGGGGGTTGGCGACCTCCACGGTGTCCGGATCACCGAGCTCGGACATGTGGTCTTCGCGCGGGGAGACGGGCGTGGGGGCGGCCTGCTCCTCGATCCCGAGGAAGGCCAGGTACTGGCGTCGATATCCAATGTAGAACGGGCCCTCGGGGAGCGTGCTGGTGTCTCCGTCTTCGAGGGCGCGGAGGTAGTGCACAGGAATACGGGCGCGGTGGGCGACCTCGTCGAGGCCGAGGCCGCGGGCTTCCCGTGCGGAGCGCAGCACCTCGCCCATCATCGGCAGCTCTTGTCGTGCAGGTTGCGGGCGCTCCGGCCCAGCTCGCTGTTGGGCGACTCGAGGAGCACGGTGCCAAGGTAGGTGCAGCCGCCACTCAGATCGCCGCTGGCGATGAGGATGGGGGCCGCCTGGTAGTAGGCGCCCAGCGCGTCGACCCCACAGATGCCGATGGCGGCGTCGAAGTCGGACAGCGCTGCCGCCTCGGACTTCAGCGCTTTGTTGGCCAGGCCGCGGTGAAAGAAGGCCTGGCAGAGGTTGGGGGCCCGATCGATGGCGCGGTCGAGGGTCTTCACGGCCCGCTGGTGGTCACCGGACAGGTAGAGGGCCATGCCC